>CAYSLJ010000067.1:0-36289 GCA_964431735.1 uncultured Synergistia bacterium
GCCTCACACACCGGAAGGGTGTAGAATAAATATTACTTTTCGGATAGGTTCTAAGTGAATAGTGAGTAGTGATTATTCCCACTCACTACTCACTACTCACTTATTATATAATGGAGAATAAATAAAGGCAAGGGTCTGCAGATTAATGTGCAAACTATATAAAGAACTTATTCATCCTTCACTTTTATACCGATATTCTCGTAAAAAAATCTTCCTCTTGTTTCTCCTGAAGAGATTCTTCTTTTTATAAACCCTCTGTCTGTGAGCTGTAAACCCATAGCCCTCTGGCTGATAATTTCTTTTCCCTTCTTCCTGCACCAGTCCCTGTATGTGTCATAAAGATCTTTTGCTGTTGTTTTATAACCTTTTTCAATAATACAGCATTCTTTTATAAATTCTCCTATGGAATCTTCCGTAAAAGGATTATGCATCTTCAGCAGGTTCAGGCTTTCTTTCATGAAATCGTCATTTAAGATTTTATTGTCCATATCCTGAGGAGCCTGTAGATTACTGATCTGTTTTAGCAATTCTTTCGAATAATTGCACATCTTTGCTATTTCTTCCAGTTTACTTTCCACCCTGGGCTCTTTGGATATTTCCTGTTCTATTAAACCTATATAAATAATAATAGTTTCAAGAAAATTATTTAAATTATGAACAATACTCACAGCGCATTTACCAATTGTTTCCATTCTGTGAATTTCCATGAGTTTTTTTTCGAGTCTCAGGCGTTCTTTAATTTCTCTTGCGAGGAACCCGTTCGTTCTCGACAGTTCTGCTGCAAGTTCTTCCACTCTGACCTTTAAATTGTCATGAAGTTTCTGAATAGATGTACCGGATTCCTTTATATAAGTTATATCCTGAACGACTCCGTCATAAGAAATTAATTTTCTCTGACTGTCATAATGAAGAACAGGCGTATTTCTCACCCATCGTACAGTTCCGTCTTTTCTGAGAATCCTGTGTTCAATGGGTTCTACTTCTATTCCTTCAAGAATCTTCTGGACATGACCTTTCACCAGAGCCTTATCTTCTTCATGAACCATGTCTATCCATAGATAGGAATTATTTTTAAATTCCTCATCCTTATAACCTGTAACCAGAAAACATGTAGGGCCATGATGGATTGTTTCTATAGGATTGCCATCTTTCAGATTGACGGTATACATATAGTGAATAATAGCACCTGGATGGTACTGATAGTTTTCCATAATTAATTATCCATATTACTTTCCGAGAGACTGAATCTGCCTCTGAATATAAATTCCGCTATTCTTCCGGCCTCTTCCTGGTGTTCTACAAGATTTTCTTCCAGGAACAGGGCTTTATCTCTTGCATACCATGCCATACCATCGGAAGGTTTAAGAGCCAGAGCTTTATCAAAAGATTCTATTGCTTCATTATATTTTCTTAAATTGATTAAAGCAAGACCTTTATTATACCATGCATTTACATTATCTTTATCACATTCTGTTGCTCTTATGAAACATTCCAGGGCATCGGTATATTTCCACTGTTTACCCATGGCTATTCCCATGTTAACCCATATTTTGCTGTAACCGGGATTTATACTCAGTGCTTTACTGTAAAAACCCAGAGCTTTATCATACTGTTTCTGTTTGTAAAATGCAATACCCATGTTGTAGAGAATATTAATATCGTAAGGAGCCATTTCCAGCCCTTTATTAAAGTATTCCACGGCTTTATCGTATTCTCCCAATTCACCTGAAATGATGCCTTTATTATTCCATATATGGTGGCACGTCGGGTCCACAAGTAAAGCTTTATCGAAATACTCCAGAGCTTCTGTATATTTTTTCATACATGATAGTGCCAGCCCTTTATTGCTGAGAGCTTTAAAGTCTGACGGATTTTTTTCTAAAATCTTATCAAAACATACCAGAGCTTCCGTATATTGTTTTCTGTTATATAATACGAGCCCTCTGTTATTCAGAGCAGATATATAATCAGGATCAAGTTCCGATAGTATTTTATCAAAACATTCAAGGGATTCTGTATAGCGTCCGAGATTGCTCAGAATCATACCTTTATTGTTCCATGTCTGAATATGACACGGCATTATTGATAAAACCCTGTCATAACATTCAAGAGCCTGTAAATACCTTTCCTGGATAAATAAGATATTACCTTTATGAATAAGGGCGGTACTATCCTTCGGATCGAGTATTAAAACCATGTTAAAACATTCAATGGCTTCATTGTATTTTCTCTGGCTGTATAAAAACAATCCCTTGCTTTTCAGATATGATAGATTTGCCAGTTTCTCTGATGATATTTTTTTATATGATTCAGACATATGTACCTCCTGTTGTGAATTATTAATTTATCTTCGGTTCAGAAAGAGACGTGAAAGAATTTTTCTCTTTATTTATTATACAGTTACTGGATTTATAGTTATAGTGTAGTTCACAACAAATTACAGATAATCCTCGCGTCACGCGTCACGCGTCACGAAGCACTTAATTTCTAATAAGTTATGAAACTAACTATAATACTGGCAATCATATACAACACCCTTTCTTAAAAAAAATAGTTACAGAAAAAAATAAAAATGATGTGATACTGAAAAAAGCATGAAAAAATACATGAAATGCGCCGAAGCGACTTTATATCTGGTTTTTTATAATATATCATAAGTGCCCGGAAAATACAATAGCTGTGAAGCTATATGCAATTAATTAAAAAGAACGATCGTGGTGAATGATAAATTTATAAAAAAATAAACAGATAATTTCTAAAAAATAACATGATATTATCAATTTTCTTCATAGAATATGAATTATTTAAATTTTTATAGAACTTTAGCGAATGATATTTGTTGTAAATTTGTATAATATGGTTCGCTGCTTTATGCTAATTAAAGAATATGAAAAATTTTTTTTTTTACTTTTGATTTTATGAAATATTCTGAAAGAGGATTTTTGTAAAGAAGTAGAATAATAATTTTGATTGGATTTTTTTCTGTGACCTATCAGGGTATTACGAATATAGTGTATTTCATAATTTATTAGAATTTACTGAGGTGAGTATAAATAATAAATATATGCTCTCGTGACGCGTAACGCGTAACGCGTGACGGGAGGAAAACTTTTATTACATGCTTATGCTCAGGTCAGTAAGTCGTCGTGACGCGTAACGGGTTTAATTCATGCGCATTACGAGGTCATTATTTATGGATAGTTATGAACGTGACTATAATTGTTCTTCCCGGGAATTCTGAAAGAAGGAAATAAAAAAATGAGAAGAATCAGCCTGTTGTTAATTCTGATCTGTCTTTTATCAGGCTGTGCCGTGGAAAAAATTAAAGAGGTAAAACCTCTCCTTGTTTTTGGAGAAAGAGGGAAAAAAGACGGACAGTTTATGAACTTTGACGGTATAGCCCTTGATTCTAAAGGAAATATTTATGTGGCAGATATTAAGAAGGTGCAGGTATTCGATGAAAAAGGTAAATTTATTCGCTCTATCGGTTTAAAAGAGGGATGTTTTAAAAATGAGGTAGTCGGAGTGGCAATAAATTCAAAAGATTTTCTCATATGTGCCGATCAGAATAATTATCGTTACAATATATTTGATTCTCAGGGGCAGTTCATATCTTCTTTCGGTTCCCGTGGTACGGAAGAGGGAAAATTTTTAAAACCTCAGGGTGTCTGTGTTGATGATAAAGACAATATATATACGGCAGATAATGAATCAGACAGAGTTCAGGTATTTTCTCCGGAAGGGAAATTTCTATTTAAATTCGGCAAAACAGGAAGCGGTAAAGGAGAATTTGACGAACCGGAATCCATTACGATTTATAATAACAGGATCTATGTTGCAGACGAGGGAAACGGTCGTATAGAATATTTTGATATGACAGGAAAATATCTCGGAGAAACAGGAAGAACTTCTGCCCGGGCCATATCATTACCGGACGGATACGGAAAAGAATATGAAAAGGATTATAAAAGCTATTTCGCCAGAGACGTGGAAGGCATAGTCTTTGATAAAGAAGGATTCCTTTACGGAGCCAATGAAGACGAAGGAGTTATAGACCTGTTTACAGAAAAAGGAGACCTTGCAGGTATATTTACTTCAAATGAACAGGGGGGATTAAAAAAGATACAGGGTCTTGCCGTGAATAAAGAAGGAACAAAACTTTATGTCTGTGATCTTGGAAATGTAAGAATACAGATATTTGATATTAAAACAATTAAAGAAATGATAAAAAGCAACTGAGGGACTGTAAGAAAATAACCCTGTCAAATTATGGTTATTATCCTCCCGTGACGCGTCACGGGGCACGATGTAAACTTATGATGTGGTTATTTTCTGAGCCCTTTGAAAAGCTAAAAAAGGAGTTTACTGATAAAATATGTTTGAATCTCTTTTCCATCTTTTTACAAAAATTATTGAAACAGTAGGTTATTTCGGTATATTTGTTCTTATGACACTTGAAAGCATGGTAGCACCTGTACCGAGTGAAGGAGTTATGCCATTTGCGGGATTTCTCGTGACTCAGGGTAAGTTCAGCATGATTGCCGTAATAATAGCCAGCAGTATTGGAAGTATCGTCGGTTCTCTTATATCTTACTATATGGGTGCTTACGGAGGGAAACCTCTTGTACTTAAATACGGCAAATATCTTCTTCTGGATAAACATCATCTGGAAATTACAGAAAGGTTTTTTGAAAAATACGGTGAGAAAACCATATTTTTCTGCAGATTTATACCGGTAGTCAGACATTTTATTTCTATTCCGGCAGGTGTGGGAAGAATGAAACTTCCTAAATTCTGTATCTATACCCTTGTGGGAGCAACCATGTGGAATGCTTTTCTCGCCTATACAGGTGTCTGGCTGGGGGAAAGATGGGAACTGGTTCATAAATGTACTAAATATCTTGATATACTGGTTGTTCTTGTGGCAGCGGGATTTATAGGACATCTTGTATATAAACATATGAAGAACAGAAAGAAATAACAGAGATATTGCCAGGAAATAATTCAAGTCATTAATGTTTTGTGATTTATATGAGAATCGTCACGCGTTACGCGTGACGGAAGCAACAAAATCTCATTCTTTGTTGTGATCGGACTGTCATGGCTGTTTGTAAGTTTTTCGCTTACATTTCAATCATCGACAGGCCTATAAAAAAATCAGACATTGGCTGATTTTTTTATTATTTTATTTTGATATAATTAATAAGAGGGTATTATTTTATCATTTTTTGATTTTATAATCTCCTGAATTTTAGATTGTTTAACTTTAACATTATTCCGGAAATCTACATATAGAGTATTTTTTTATGAGTAGTGAATCGACAGATTATTCTCAGTCAATACTCACTATATGTAGATTTTCGGAAATTATTTTTTATTTCAACATCTATTACTGACCTGAGCATAAACATATAATAAAAATTTTCCTCCCGTTACGCCTTATGCGTCACGAGAGCATATATTTATTATAGTGTATTTCATAACTTATTGGAATTTAAGTTGTCGTAACGCGTGACGGGTTTAATCCCTGCGTATCACGCATCACGCTTTACGCATTACGAGGTCATTAAGGAGTTGTCAGGAAATAACTACATCTTAATTACGATTTCTATCGTGACGCGTAACGCGTAACGCGTGACGGGAGGATACTGATTGTTCTAACAATTTGCCGGAGTTATTTTTCTTACAGTCCTAAGTATGGATTGTTATGAAACTAACTATATTTATGCTCACCTCAGTAAAAAAAACAGGGAGTGAAAAAAAATAGAATGAAACATTATTTATTAGAAGCAGTTGAAGCATATGAAGATGAAATAATACATTTCTTGCGGGATATGATTGCTATTCCCGGTGAAAGTCGTAATGAAAAACATATAATAGAAAGAATAAAACAGGAGATGGAACATGTCGGATTCGATGATATAGAAATAGATAATATGGGAAATATCCTGGGAAGAGTCGGTCACGGGAAAAAGATTATTGCCATGGATTGTCATGTAGATACAGTGGGGATAGGAAATCCGGAACAATGGAAGGTAGATCCCTATAAAGGCATGTTACATGAAGGGAATATCTATGGCCGCGGTTCTGTAGATCAGAGAGCAGGTATGGCAGCTCTTGTATATGGAGTCAGGTTAATAAAAAAATTTAATCTTTTTGAAGATTTTACACTTTATATTACAGGTACTGTTCAGGAAGAGGATTGTGACGGACTTTGCTGGCAATATATTATTAATGAAAAAGGTCTGAAACCTGACTGTGTTGTCATTACAGAACCTACCGATCTTAACATTTACAGGGGCCATAGAGGCAGGATGGAAATAGGTGTTACTACGACCGGTAAAGCCTGTCATGCTTCTGCACCTGATAGAGGAGAAAATGCCATATATGGCATGAATAAAATTATAAGGGAAATAGAAAATTTGAATGAGCATTTAATATCCGATTCTTTTCTGGGGAAAGGAACTGTTGCTGTAACAAATATAACATGTAAATCGCCTTCTCTCTGTGCTGTTCCCGATGAATGTTATATTCATCTGGACAGACGTCTGACAGCAGGAGAAACAAAGGAAAGTGCTGTGAAAGAAATAGAAAAAGCTGCAGAAAAAGCAGGAGTAAAGGCAAAAATTGAAGTACTTACATACGAACTTCCCGGTTATAAAGGACTTGTCTATCCTTCTGAACGTTATTTCCCTACGTGGGTACTGCCGGAAGATCATCTTCTATTAAAATCATCTGTCAATACATTTATTACATTGTTTGACAGGTTTCCTGTTCCCGGTAAATGGATTTTTTCTACTAACGGCGTGGCTACAATGGGGATGCATCAAATTCCTACTGTAGGTTTCGGCCCCGGTAATGAACATTACGCCCATTCTACAGACGAGCATGTTGCTGTGGAACAGATTCTTAAGGCTGCAGCCTGGTATGCACTTTTTCCTGGTATTTATGTAAAAACATTAGAAAAAGGAGAAGGAAAATGAATAATAATTATAACTTATCTTCTGCTATTAATACATTAAAACGGGTTAATTTTGATTTGTTTCAAAGGGATTTTCTTCTTACCTGGGAAAAGGAATATGAAGAAATATGGAGCGTTCTCAAGGTGGCAGAAATTTTGAAGAATATTTATGAAGCTAATAAAGGAATGAAATTTTTTCAAAGGGGACTTGGAATTTCATGGTTTCGTGATAATTCTACCCGTACCCGTATGGCCTTTTCCTCTGCCTGTGATTTCCTGGGTCTGTCACATCAGGAAATGGAAGAGAAAAAACTACAGCTTTATCATGGTGAGACTGTAAGAGAAACAGTCAGTATGATCTCTTTTATGGCTCAGGCAATAGGAATAAGAGATGATATGTATATGGGAAAAGGGAATAAATTTATGAGGGAAGTAGCTTCTGCTCTCGACGAAAGTTTTAAAGAAGGAGTAATCAGTCAAAGGCCTGCAGTTATTAATCTGCAATGTGATCTTGATCACCCTACTCAGACCATGGCAGATCTCCTTCATATGAAGAATTATTTCGGCAATCTGGAAAAACTCAGAGGTAAAAAAATTGTCATGAGCTGGGCCTATTCGTCCAGTTATGGGAAACCTGTATCTGTTCCTCAGGGTATAATAACTCTTATGACTCGTTTCGGTATGGATGTTGTATTATGCTGCCCTAAAGCTTATAAACCTCATAAGGATATTCTGGATAAAGCACAGAGATTTTCTAACGTATCAGGAGGTTCCTTTCACATTACGGATAATATGAAGAAAGCCTTTAAAGATGCAGATGTAGTTTATCCAAAGAGCTGGGCTCCTTACAACATTATGACAAAAAGAACTGAACTGCTTGATGCCGGTGATAAGGAAGGATTGGTGGAACTGGAAAGAGAATGTATAGAACAGAATTCCGGTTTCAAAGACTGGGTATGTGATGAAAAATTGATGTCTCTTACCAGAGATGGGAAAGCTCTTTATATGCATTGTTTACCTGCAGATATTCAGGATTTAAACTGTAAAGAAGGAGAAGTAACAAAAAAGGTATTTGAACAATATCGTATTGAGACCTATAAAGAAGCAGCATATAAGCCTTTTATTATTGCTGCAATGATTATGTTATGTTCCCTGAAGGATCCTGTTTCTGTTCTTGAAGAAAATGTGAAGACATTTTAAATTATCCATTCTGTTATTGCAATGAAGATACAGACGAAGCAATCCTGTCAGTAAGACGGGATTGCTTCGTCTGTAGTAACTGATGTTATATGCGGAGAATTCTGTGATTTTTATGTTAAATTTTTTTGAAAATCTGCAGGTTAATCACAAATGATATCTAAAGATCATGTGAGTATATGTCAGGAGAAGTATGATGGTGATATTTCAGAAAAAATAAGGTGATTGTATGATAAAAGTACTCATCGTAGATGATCATCCTGTAGTCCGTAAAGGTATAAGGCAGATACTGGAAGAAACCTCTGATATTATGGTAGCAGATGAGTCGGATAACGGTCAGGATATGTTGAAAAAAGTCATGGAGTATAAATATGACGTGATTTTACTGGATATTTTATTGCCTTATATGAATGGACTTGAGGTTCTGGAAGAGTTAAAAACTTTAAAAATTGAGACACCTGTTCTGATATTAAGTATTTATTCTGAGGAACAATATGCTTTAAGAAGTTTACGGGCCGGTGCTTCCGGGTATCTGACAAAAGGAAATCTGCCTGATGAATTAATACTGGCAATACGTAAACTTGCACAGGGAAAGAAATACATCAGTTCTTTCATATCAGAATTACTGATTGGCAATATGAGAGATGGACATGGGAAAGCACCACATGAAAATCTTTCCAATCGTGAACTGCAGATAATGTGTATGCTTGCATCAGGAAAGACCGGTAATGATATTGCCGCAGAACTTTCTTTAAGTATAAAAACTGTCAATACCTATCGTTCACGTATTATGAAAAAAATGGGAATGAAAAATAGCGCCACCCTGATCAGATATGCCATAGAGAATAAAATGATTTATTAAATCACCTGTAAACGGCCATGACCGGTTCGGTTACAACGAAGAATGAGAATCTGTTCCTCCCGTCACGATTCTCATAATCCTGTGCCATAACGTTTGTCCGGAGAATATTATGAAAAGTCATAAGAAAAGTAAATTACCGGAACATAAGAAAAAGCTTTTAGAAGAGGAACTTCTGAAGGCACATGCGGAAATTGTCTCTCTTAAAAAAACTGTTTCAGATTATGAAAAACAGCTTCATGATGCATATATAAAAATTGCCTCTCTAGAAAGAATTACTTCTCACAGAGAGAAACTTGAAAAAAAGTTAAAACTATTGGAACATGAACTCAAGGAAGGTTCCAAAGAATTGACCTGTATTTATAATATTTTTAATATTATGGAATATGAGAGTACCCTTGAGGAAATAATTCAGGATATTGTTGATGTTATACCTTTTTCCTGGCAGTATCCCGATATTACCTGCACCAGAGTTATACTGGAAGGCAGAGAGTTTAAAACTCTTAATTTCTGTGAAACTCCTTATAAACAGGTAAGTAATATTACTATTTATGGCAAAAAAAAGGGCACAGTAGAGATTTATTATCTGGAAGAAAGACCGCTCTGTGATGAAGGGCCTTTCCTTAAATCTGAAAGAGATTTAATAAAAGGTATTTCTCAGACACTGGGAAAGATAATCGAACGTAAAAGGGCTGATGAAGAAATAAAAAAATCCCATGAAAAATTACGGGAACTGTTTGAACTTTTACAGGTTATAAGGGAAGAAGAAAGAAAAGATATAGCCAGAGAAATACATGATGAACTGGGACAGTTGCTTACAGTGCTTAAAATAGATATAAAATGGCTGGAGAAAAGAATAAGTGAACATGAACTCAGAGAAAAAATAAATTCTATGACGGAACTCATAGATATGACCATACAGAATGTGAGAAGAATTGCATCGGAACTGAGGCCGGTAATACTGGATGATTTCGGCCTCACTGCAGCAATTCTCTGGCATGCAAAAGAAATAGAAAAAAGAACTGGCATTAAATTTAACATTACTTTTATTCCTGAAGATATTACAATTGATAACGATAAATCAGTTATTGTTTACCGTGTAATTCAGGAACTTCTCACAAATATTATTCGTCATGCCTGTGCTACAGAGGTTGAAATAAAACTGAAATATAGAAAGAATAAATTATTTATCTCTGTGAAAGATAATGGTACAGGTATAGAGGGACGACATATTGTTTATCCCAGAAAATCTTTCGGATTACTCGGTATAAACGAAAGAGTTCATTACTGGGGAGGTATGCTTCATATTAAAGGTAAACATGGCAGAGGAACATCTGTTACAATTATGTTACCTGTGGAACAATAGAAGCACTTTATAACTGACATGGCCGGAACATTCACAGGGATACTGTAAAGGTAGTACCGTTTTTTTTCGTCGAATTAAACTCCACATGTCCGTTAAGATATCTCTCGAGTAAAAGCTTTACGGTATAAGTGCCGAAGCCGCGACCCTTTTCTCCTTTTGTAGAAAAGGAACGGTTGAATAGCTGTAACTGAACATCTTCTGTCATAAAACCTTTATTGTGAACAAGAAATCTTATGCCATCTGTGTCATTTTTATAGACAACAGTAACAGTTTCTCCGGATTTTGAAGATTCAAGGGCATTTTTTATGAGATTACCCAGTATTCTTGAGAGAAGTATTTTGTCGGAGCATATATAAGAAATCTCTCCTTTAATGAAGTGAGCAATGAATTTGCCTTCACAGACCTTATGATTTTTATAGAGTGTCACAAGGAGTGACAGGAAATCGGGAACATATATTTCTTCAATTTTAGCTTCTAACTGTCCCTGTTCTGCAGCGAGAAGATCTCTGTGGGTTTCTATTTCCGATATTAATTGCCTGGAAATCCTTAAACCTTCCGTATGGAATTCCTTGAGCCCTGTATGATATATTTCAGGTGAAAGTTCCATGAAATCCTTTATTGTGCCGGCAAGATTTAAGACATCATGAAAGAATATCCTTTCTATGGCATGGTGAAATTTCTGTTCCGATATATTACGGATAGAGAAAATGACAAAATTTTCTTTATTGAAATTAAAGGGAGTGGCTGTAACAAGGAAATTAAACCCCTGAAGCCCTGAAGAAGTTCTTACTGTAAGATTACATTCCTGAATATCTCTGCATTTAAATTTCTGGCTGTTAAATATGGCATTAATGGCTCCGCAGTATTTGCAGAATTTTGTAGTGCCGCAGCTTTTATTTTTACAGTGGATACAGCTCATTGCTTCTCCCGGCCTCTTACCCAGAATTTCGGTTTCACTTTCTACTTTTAAAACGTCGAGAAAGTTTTCATTTGCAGTTACTATCTGCCTGTATCTGTTCAGTATCATGATAATATCGGGAGTACTGTTCAGTAAAACAGGAATAAGAGGATGAGATTTTAATTCACTGTTCAGTTTTATTATTTCCTCCCGGGGAAGTCTTTCTTCCCGGGAATAGTCTGTGGAAAAATGTTTCATAGAATATCCTTGAAAATCCTGATGGCTCCTCCTGTAAAAATTTATATGAGAATCGTAACGCGTTACGGGAAGAACCAATTCTCATACTTTTTTGTGACCGAACCGGTCATGGTTGTTAGTTCAATATTACTCCTCGTCGAGAGCCTCTAAATCTGCCATGTCTTTTTTTCTGGCAAGTGTACGTTTGTTTTTTATAAGCTGTGTTTTTCCTATATAATAAACGGGAATATCACCATAAAATCCTGCTTCCTGTCCTGTTTCTGCCTCTTCCCAGGAGACTCCGGTGATTGATGTTATTATATCAACACGGACCGGTGCGAAGCCAAGCTGCACAACCTTGTCTGTTACCACAAAATCCTCTGCCGTAAGTCCGACAGCGCCGAACCCGAATTCATCCAATGCAGAGATGATGGATTTTGCATTATCACGAGCGGGACGGACAAGGATATCTATGTCACCTGTATATCTGGGAACTCCATGATATGCCAGTGCATATGCTCCGACAATTATGTAATTAACTCTGTGTTCGTTGAATAACTTTAGCAGATCTCTGAAGTCTGGTTCTACTTCCATTATACTGCCTCCTTAGAAATTCAACTGCTGCAATACGTTCTTCTGGACTCTTACTCAACCAGTAAGATAGATTTTCTCTGACTTCAGAGAAGCCGGTAAGAAGAGTTTTTTTTACCACTTTCTGGAGCATATATGATTACCGGACCTTTCTTTAATAAGTTAACTATAATCAGCTACTGATACCTCTTTTATCATTATAGCATAAAATATACTGATAACTCTATTTAATACTTGTAATAAAAGTTTTCCTCCTGTCACGCATTATGCGTCACGAGAGCATATATGTATTATTTATGCTCACATTTTTTATATTGCTTATTATAAAGGAACATATAATACAACATTACCGGAGTTGCTATGATAAGAACGATTGCCAGGGGCGCTATAAGCCTCATGTCGATAGTATTAAAGAGCCTGATATAATTGTATATTATCAGTAAAACAGCCACTGAAGTAATAAAAATTTTTGTTATTCTGATGACACTTCACATCCTTTATATAAAAATAATGCGTGATGAATTCCTTCTGTTACCCATCACGCATTACTCATTACGCTTTATGATTCTATCCCCCTGTCGGAGGAGGACTCAGGAAATTAAGCCTTCCTTCCACTTTTGCATTGGCTTCCGTAAGGGGTGAATGTTTCTTTATATAGGCTTTCAGCTCATCTATGGCAGGCATTTCTCCGTAAGTAACGTTTTTCCCTTCAGTAAAGGTGCCGTAACCATTGGCACCGCCTGCAAGGAAATCATCTGTTGCCACCCTGTAGACCTTATTCATATCCAGAGGGATACCGCCTATTTTTATATTTGAAACTTTGTGCCATTTCGCCGCTTTCGGTTCTATATCCATCGTTATACCGGAAACCTGCATGTTTCCCTTTTTTCTTCCGGCACTGTTTTCCATAATATCTTTTATCTGTTTCCCTGATAAGTCCATAGAAACTATAAATTTATCAAAGGGCATTACTCTGTAAAGGTCGCCCATTGTGACTTCTCCTGCCATTATCTGATCCCTTATACCTCCCGAGTTCTGCATGGCCACATCTGCACCTGTAGACTCCCTCATAGCATCTGTAAGGACATTGCCCATAACAGTTTCAAAAACCTTTTTTCTGTCATGAGTAAGGTCTACTTCGGTTTTGCCAACCATTTCAGACATTTTTTCTTTCGCTTCATTTACAACGGGAGCTATTATCTTTTCTATTTCAGGGTCAGGTTTGAAATTTTGATCTGTTACCGGTATAAGAGTATTTTTAAAGGATACAATCTTTTTAGTCTGAGGATCTATTGCCAGATTTATGGTGCCGACTTTTTCTCCCTGTGTTCCTGCCTGAACTATAAGGGTTTCTTTTACTTTTTTCGCATCTTCCATAATGGTATGGCTGTGTCCTCCTACTATCAGATCTATACCTGTGACGGAAGAAGCAAGTTTTTCATCTGCCACATCTCCCTGGTGAGACAGGACAAATATCAGGTCTGCTCCCTGTTCTTTGACTTCAGGGATATATTTTTCTACGGTTTCTTTTGCAGAAGCAAATTTTAAGCCTGTTATATTTTTCGGGTCTACCGCTCCGGGCGTTTCAGGGCTTATAAGTCCTATGATTCCTATTTTTAAACCATTTACTTCTTTCATTGTATATGGTTTAACGCCTTCAATAAGTTTTCCGTCTTCCAGAATATTACCTCCGAGAACAGGAAATCTTGCTTCATCTATCATATCTTTCAGAGCCGCTCTGCCCCAGTCAAATTCGTGATTTCCTATTTCACCTGCATCATAGCCCAGATTGTTCATTACATCTATCATTGTTTTGCCTTTTGTAAGTTTTGACTCGTAAGAACCCTGCCCCCAGTCTCCTCCGTCTAGCAGGACATAATTATCTTTCGCTTTATCTTTCAGCTCTTTTATGGCAGAACCTACATAGGCCATTCCTCCTTTAAGACCTCCAGGATTTTTATCGTCTTTTGAAGGAGTTATAGCACCATGTATGTCATTTGTGTATATTACACTCACTGTCTTTAAGGCTTCATGCATGGGGGTAGGAAGCATTGCCGTACTGGCAAAAATAGCCAGCCCCAGATCACGTTTGGATATACTTTCTATAAATTCCCCATCCTTTTTGCCTCTTACCTTTATTGGATTGTAGATACGTAAATCATCTGTTTCACTTTTTACGAATTTATCGTTCTGACTTGTTTCAGGTTTTTTAGTCGCAGGGGCTGAACCTGTATAAATTCCCGTAGCTAAACTGTTTATTTTCAAGATATATTCCTCCTGATTGTCTGGCATTGATTATATTCAATGCTTTTTATTCAATTAATTGATTTTTCCATTTAATTTTCCAGATTCCTTTTTTTTAAAAAAGAATTTTCTTACGATTATATTATATCAGATTTGATAAGGAAATAATGAATTAATTGTAAACATTTCGTTAACATTTTGATAATTATTTTTTTGTTTAATAAATTGATTGTTAATTTTTATATTTACTAAAATTGTTACGGATTAATTTTTTTTGAATATATTCTATTACTTTAAACCATTATGTAATAATGTTATAGAAACTTCTGTATCAATAGTGACTATTCTTTTTGACTATATATCATTTGAACGATTGACGAAACGGCTTTTTTTTATTATAATAATACTTAATATAATATTAATTAAACATCAGCTTTTCAGGGAGGGATAATTATGATATATTTAAAAACAAAGTTCCGAAAAACATATGGTCTGGCTATTATATCTGTCATGCTTCTTACCGTTCTTATGGTTATGATGACTACTTCCATAATTTTTATAAGTACAAATCTTTTAAATATGACCGGAAATGTAGAGAGCAAGACTCAGGCACTTAAAGCGGCAGAAGCGGGTATAGCCTGTGCTTATGCAGAATTAAATGCCGATTCCAGCTGGGGGTATAAAAATTCTGATGGTACATGGGGCAGTCATGGCTCTGCATCCCCTCCTGCTATAACTTATGATCTACAGGATAAGTCAGGAAGTTTTACCATTACCTTTGATGCTTCCAAAAGTTACTACTCTTACAATAATCTTTTTAATAAGGTAAAAAATGATACCTCCGGCACTCCTGCCTATACTGCAAAGATTATATCTACAGGCAGATCTGCCAATGGAAAATCAGTAGAAAGACTTCAGGTTGTTTTTGTAAGATCTGATGTTTATAATGCTACTGTATTGTCTCAGGGGAAAGTTACTATGGGTTTGGGAAATGCAATAAGTATTCTTGGAAAAAAGAAGGGCAATGATATACAGCCGGGAAGGTTGCATTCTAACTGGGTTGACCCCAATGATCTTTTTCAAAGCTCTATATCATGTGGTAATACGAACGTGGATGTAAAGACAGATGTTCATTCACCTGATAAAGGTGTTCTTTCTGCATGTGGCAATATTGAGCTGGGCAGTTCTCCTTACGGAGGGCAGCTCAGGAATTATGCGCCTAAAGAACATATATCTCCTATAGATATAGAAAATGTAATAGCAGATGTTAAAAATGATCCCAATGGAAGTAGTTCTTCTCTTCCTCCAGGAACCTATACAATCATGAGGGAACTCGGCATCAGAAATTATGAGGATAACCCTGATAGAACAAAATCAAATATGGCAGATTTTATGACTCATGCAAGTAAAATCCCTGCATCCAATATACCTGAACCAAAGGTGTTTGTGGAGCGAACAGATTTTCTTGTGTCTGAAATGGGAAAAAAGGAATGGTATGAATCAGATGGTGGTAAAACAGTAAAATCCATGGATATTCCACCTGATGATTATGCTTTTGTTTCATCTGCCTATGGTGATTGTGAAGGTGATGAGGGAACATGGACCTTTAATAAAGATTACACTAAAATGACTGCAAAAGGTGTTACAGGTAAGGCAAATTATAAATTAATAGTTACCTATACAGATGATACAACGAAGGAATATAATTATAGTAATAGAAGCTGTGGAACAAAATCAATAGATCCTGTAACTTATGAACTGGATCCCAATATTGTAATTTTAGCAGGCAACAGTGCTGAAGGTTTATCCATGCAGTCCTGTCTCGGAGATACTATAGCACTTGATTTACCTGATACTGCCGGTAAAGAACGTATCTATCCATATGAAGGACATGATAAGTATAATGGACTCAGAATTAATAAGGATGGTTCAGTAGATCTTGTAAAGGATAAAGTTATTGTGGGAGGTTCTGTAAATTCAGGAGATCAGACAGCAGGTTTTAATGATATAGTCCAGGGGAGTGCATCTAACAGATTTTATCTTCATGTCAGTAACAGTGTTTATAAACTTAATAAAATTGACACAAGATATTCAAATACCGATTATAGACTGGATCTGGGGGGAAACAGTCTCTATTCCGATACTCATACAATGTTTGAAATGCAGGTTACAGGACAGGGTAATATTGTTTCAAAAGGGAAAGTAAATTTCATGCAGAGAGTGAATTCTGATGCTATAAATGTTCTGGCGAAGGACGATCTGAAGATAGATTTTATTCCTGGAGCAGATAGCTATTATGCCAAGGGCCTTATGTATGCCGGTGATGATGCAAAAATATCTCTCATAGGTGCAGACAGTCCTGAAGCAGAAGACAATCCATATATCAAGGATATGATGGCAAGAAGATTTATATCAAAAGATGAAGTAATTGATAACACAAAATACCTTAATTCTACAGAAATTAAATATAATACCCTGCCAAACGGTTATTCCGGTTATCTTATAACAGGTCAGGGAGGGATTAATATTGCCTATCCGAAAAATGCCGGTGATACTGAATATCAGGATGTGCATAACTGCGGGTATATAAAATTATCTGTAGTGCCTCTCGACCCGAACAGCCCTCCCGACCCGAATGGCCCTGCTGTAGATCCCAATTGTCCTTACGGTATTGTAGCATACGATATGAATGGAGAAGTCATAGGAGATAACTATGGACTTGCAGGTGATATAAAGGCTTTACCTGCCAATCTGACTTTTCTTTATACAGATAACAGGGCAGGAAAACTTTACACAACATTTGACAGCAGATATGGAGGAGCATCAGGCAAGCCGACTATTAACCTGGATGGATTTATAGTGGCATTGAATAATTATTCCGGTGATATGACGGAAGATATGAGTGTTTTCCTTGATACAGGAAGTGATGAAGGGAAAATTAAGATAGGTCAGGATCTTGATTATCTTGAGAAAATGGTAGGTCTTCTGGGGAAGAGGGTAAAAGTAAGGATAAGTTCATGGAAAAAAATCTGATTTTCATGAGTTTTTATTAAATGAAAGGTATTACCTGTGGATAAATATTTCAGAAAAAAAGGTATGACCCTGGCAGAGATTATGACTGCAGTAGGACTTCTGTCTGTTATAATAGTTGTTATTCTCGGTGTTTTTGTGAAAGGTTCCTATGCTATAAAAAAAACCAGATATAGATTGACTGCTCTTAATGTTGCAGATGCAAAAATAGCAGAGCTTAAAAATCTGGATTTAACCTTTAACGGTGATATAACCAGGGGAGATATACTGGAAAATATAGTTAATGTAGATAAAGTAGAAGTGGGATTTCCTGTCAGGACTTCTGCAACATCTATCACTTCTGATACTGATGCCATATATATATGGTCTCAGGACAGGGAATATAAGATTACAGGAACAGAACATATTAAAGATGTAGATTATGAATATGTTATTTTTGTGGAAAATTGTTCTATTGGAGATATAGATGGTAATCCGTCGATAGTAGAGTTGAAGAGGGTTTCAGTTCTTGTTTCATGGACTAAATCTGAAGAAAGAAAATCCGTAGAAATAAGGACTCTTATTGCCAGACCTGAACCATAGGCAGGAGATTTTTATGTTATATAAAAAAAGAGCAGGTATGACTATAGTTGAAATGGCTGTGGCAACAATAATTTTTTCTCTTTTTCTTATGGGACTTTATGCAGCTATTGATGTGGGATTGAAGAGCTGGCAGATGGGGCAGAGCAGTTCAGAAGTCCAGCAAAGCGGTGAAATGGTTATACAGAGAATAATAAGTGAGCTTACTATGACAAATATAGAATCAGTATTTATTGGTAATTACAGTATTTCTTTTGAAAGTGCTGTTGATAAAAATCAGTTTAAAATAGATAATGATTCTATAGGAAATCCTTTATGGCAGGCACATATAATATATTTTACCTTTCCTGACCCAAATTCTTCCGCCCCTGTTCCTCCAGAGGGAAGAACTCTTTACAGAAGATATGTACCTCACATACAGTATGATTTCCCTTCCATATTTGAACTGAATACACCTCTCAGTCCTACAGGTGATAAAGATACGGAAAAGAAACTCTCTTCAGGCCTTGACAGGGTAATATTTGAGAGAAAAAATAATATAATTATGGTTAATTTAATATATGAAAAAAATATAAGAAAAAATGCCAGTGTAAATTTTTCACCTGGTACTAATTCAAATGCCGGAAATGAAAAATTTGAATTGAGAACGTCTGTAGAACCTAAAAATTAATATTTCCTGACATCTCCCCTTTTTACTTCCTTTGATTTTTCCTTTACAGAAGGATATTTTTGTCTATACTTAGAATTTACAGGTTATCGTTAATATTATTTTTGGAAAGGTTTTTGTTGCTATGATAGAAACAAATAAATACGCAATAATACTTACCTTTCTGACATTATTTTTTTTATCTTCTCTTGCTTATGGTGACGAAATAATTAATTCCTTTAAAGTAAAATGCAGAGAAATACTTAAAAAGGGAGATATTCTGGAAGTTCAAATGGTTGGTGAACCATATCAGAAAGCCTATTTTGATATAGGTGAATGGAAGAAAGGTCTGCCTTTGCATGAATCCTTCAGAACACCCGGATTATATATAGGTTCTTACACGGTTCGAAAAGGAGATCATGTGATAAATGCCTCTGTTACGGGCTATATTATCACTTCCTCCGGCGAAATTGTTAAATCCAGGGCAGAAAGGTTAATTTCTATAGTTGCCAGTGAACTTTTATTAAAGATAATTCTGCCAGAGAACGGTGATTTTGTAGATAATCAATTTGTTGTTTCCGGGCAGACAGTGCCTTTTACCACTGTACATATAGAGGTTAAGATTACCTGTAATCTTCCCGGTATAGGACCTGTAGACAGCGGAGTTATCAGTGAAGATATAAAAGCAAATCAGGGAGGAGTTTTTGAATATAAAGTGAAAGCAGGTAATCAGTTGCCCGGAAGTGAATATACTGTTACTGTTATGACCAGAGATGCACAGGGGAATAAATCTAAACCGGATATTATAAAAGTTTTTCAGAAGTAGTGAGTAGTGAGTAGGAAATACTTATCTACCACATTTCGACTCTCATCAATTATTCAGGAGGTGAAGAGTGTATGGTAATGGAAAAGTCCATTATCAGTCACGAATTATGAAGAGCTACAGAAAAGAATTATGGTTTGAAGCAAAAAACAGGAGGGAATTAATCAACATTACTCCGAAACTGGAAGAATGTTTAAAAGAAAGCGGTATTAAAGAAGGATTACTTCTCTGTAATGCCATGCATATTACTGCCAGTGTGTTTATAAATGATGATGAACCGGGATTGCATCATGATTTTGAAGTATGGCTTGAGAAGCTTGCGCCGGAAAAACCTTACTCACAATACCGTCATAATGGATATGAAGATAATGCCGATGCCCATCTCAAGAGGAGTGTAATGGGAAGAGAAGTTGTTCTTGCCGTAACTGACGGTAAGCTGGATTTCGGCCCCTGGGAACAGGTTTTTTACGGAGAATTTGACGGTAAAAGAAAAAAAAGAGCCCTTGTAAAAATAATCGGTGATTAATTTATATGAGAATCGTAACGCGTAACGCGTAACGCGTGACGGGAAAAACAAATTCTCATGTTGTGACCGGAACGGTCATGATTGTTTGTATAAAAGGCATGATTGAAAGAGGAAGTTTTTTATGTTATCTGTGCTGATAGCATATTACGCGTCACGCGTCACGCGTCACGCGTCACGATACAAAGGAAGGAGTATTTATTATGGATAAAAACCTGAAGGCAATAAAAAATTCATTGCCACCGTTAAAACTTCTGGAAGATAAGAAGGATGATGTTGAAATTAAGGAGGATTCTTTTTATAATCCTTCTCTTCATGATATTGAGGAAGAGTATAACAGATATACACAGATGATTCAGAAGGGTGAAATTAATAAAAATGTTTTTTTCAGGATTGGCAGAATAAATCATTTCCGTGGAAAATTCGACGAAGCTTATAAATATTATAATAAAGCTCTTGAACTGGACAGTGGTGATGGTGAAGTTCATTATAACCTGGGTAATATTTATTTAAAGGATGGTAAACTCAAAGAAGGGAGAGAAGAATTTTTAAAAGCAATCGAGACCAACCGCAGGGATGTTTATGCTCTTAATGCCCTTGGTAAAGTCTGTCTTAAAGCTAAAGAATTTTCCGAAGCGGAAAAATATCACAGAATGGCTCTCGGAATTAATCCTGAAGATGTATATGCCCTGAGAGGACTGGGAGATATATCACTTATAAAAGGCAGAGTCTGGTATGAAATCAATGAAAAAACCATAGAAGATGTAAAAGAAAAGATTATAGATGATAAATTCAAAATAGTAGAATCCTTGAAAAATAGTATGTTTTCTAAAGAGGAACTGACAAATATACTGGTAAATTTGAATTTTAAAGAAGATGAAATCAAGAATGTAGAACATTGTTCAAGGAAAAATTACATAGAAGCTCTTTCTTATTATTACAGAGCTCTTGAGATAAATCCATATGAGAAAACTACCCTCCATAATATCGGTCTTGTCCATTTCCTGTCAGGACAGATTGAAAAATCAGAACAGCATTACAGAGAATGTTTACAAAATATTAAAGATTTTCCCGGTTTTTATTTTGGCCTTTCTCTCTGTTATTATAGAAAAAAGAAAAAAAATGAAGCCTTTAAAAATTACAGTACAGCCCTGAGTATTGCCCATGATAGTCCTGAATATATTTTTTTCGGCGGTAATTATTATGAAATTTCAGATCTGGCACTTCCTGAACTGGAAGAAGAAGTAAAGAAAATAAGAGAAGATTTTGCTAGAGAAGAGAAAGGAAAACCTTTATTACTCATCCCGAAAGGTGACACGGGGAAAAAACAAAAAGAGCCGGTTATGTCACCTGTCAGCCCCATAACACTGGAACTTGGCAGAAGTCTTCTCCTGCTGGTAGACCCTAACCAGGGAGCCAAGCTTTTAGATAGAATAAATTCCATAAGAAGGCATATAATTTCTGAACTCGGACTGGTATTGCCGGGGGTCCGCTTTAAAGATTCCTATCATATCAATTCAAATGGTTATATAATGAAAATATATGACAGAGAAGTTGCTTACGGAGAAATATTTCTGGATAAACTTCTGGCTGTAGGGCCGGAACATATCATAGATACTATGGAAGGTTATAAATGTAAAGAACCGGGTTTTGGTATGCCTGCAATCTGGATTGACCTTCAACATATTAAAGAAGCAGAAGAGAAAAAATGTATGATTTTTGAGCCTCTGAGTGTTATTGCCACACATATAACAGAGGTTGTCAGAAAATATGCTCCTCATATTCTTGGAAGGCAGGAAGTGGCCCATCTTTTGAAATTTGTTGAGAAAACTCATCCTTCTCTTATTAAGGAGGTTTATCCACATATGTTCAGTCTTGGCGAATTGAAAAAGGTACTGAAAAATCTTCTTTCTGAAAATATTTCTATAAGAAATTTACCTTCCATACTGGAAATTCTGGGAGATTATTCTGCCATAACGGAAGATACGGATGAACTTACTCTTTATGTCCGTCAGTCCCTTGCAAGTGCAAAAAAATATCAGAACCAGAAAGGAGAGATAGAGGTCTTTGCTCTGGAAGGTTCTATTGAAAAAGAACTTTTAAAATCTGTAGAGAGACATATTGAAGGAAATATTCTTATACTTGATGATAAATCGGAAGAGTTACTTGTTAATGCTATGGAAGATGCAGTAAAATCTTTCTGTGAAAAAGAAAAACTGCCCCTTCTTTTCTGTCATAGAGATCTTCTTATGCCTCTTAAACGTCTTATAAGAAAAACCAGATTCCCCCTTCTGAATGTTATCTGTTCTGTCGATATACCTTATGGGGTAAAAGTAACAGTAATAGAAACCATAACTATTGTATCTGAAGATTTTCTGGCTTTCAAGGATTTTACCGGAAACAGGAATATATTCTCTTATATAGAAAAGCTTTATAAAGCACAGGAACCGGAAATAAGAATTGAAGCTCTTAACCTTCTTATGACTGTTGCAGAAGAACATAATATAAACAGGGTTTTCGATTATTTAGATAAAGGTCTGGAAGATGAAAATGAAAATATACGTATTCATGCAGCACAGGTAATGAGCCAGGTCGTGGATAAGGTGAGAAGTGAATGGTGAGAAGTGAATGGTGAAAAGTGATTTCTTTTCACTCTTCACTCTTCACCATTCACTATTTTCTGATTTTAGAAGGTAGTAATTGTATTACTGTCGAATTAGTGTTTATTACAGTGGCTTTGACGGGTAAAAATATAAACAGGTAATATCCTCCCGTCATACCCTATCAACCACAGGGAGGTGAAGGATTTACCATAAAAGGTAAAATCTATTATTTTGTCATCAGTAAAAGAGAAGAAAAAATTTACTATAGAAATTAATTATAGCTGGTGCAAGGGTTGCGGGATCTGTATTCATTACTGCCCGAAACATGTTTATGAATCAGGTGAACTTGGTAAACCTGATATTAAGAATGAAGATGAATGTATTAACTGCAGGCTCTGTGTTTTGAGATGTCCAGATCTGGCTATTGAAGTATATCCCGGGGAGGTGAAATGACTTGAAAAAAGAAGGAAATTACCAGTTGTTACAGGGTAATGAGGCATGCGTGGAAGGTGCTCTTATGGCGGGAGTGTCTTTCTATGCCGGTTATCCTATTACACCTTCTACAGAGATTGCAGAATCTCTTGCAGCAAGACTTCCTCTGATAGGAGGAAAATTTATTCAAATGGAAGATGAAATAGGAAGTATTGCAGCAATGCTCGGTGCATCTTTAACAGGTGCCAAATCTATGACTGCTACAAGCGGACCGGGATTTTCTCTTATGCAGGAGCTTATAGGTTTCTCCTGTATTACTGAAATTCCCTGTGTTATAGTTAATGTTCAGAGACTTGGCCCGAGTACGGGAGGCCCTACGTCACCTGCACAGGGAGATATGATGCAGACCCGCTGGGGAACTCACGGTGATCATAATATAATAGCCCTCTGTCCTACATCTATTGAAGAGACTTTTTACTTTACGATAAAAGCTTTTAATCTCTCAGAAGATTATATGGTGCCTGTGATTTTACTTATGGATGAAATCATAGGACATATGAGAGAAAGAATCAGAATACCTGCACCTGAAGAAATAACAATAATAAACAGAAAACAGCCTTCTTGTCCTCATGACGAATATGTTCCATACAGGGGAGATGAAAAAGGTGCAGCCATCCTTGCTAATTTCGGTTCAGGCTATCGCTATCATGTGACAGGACTTACTCATGATGAGACAGGATTTCCTACAAATGACCCGAAGAAAAATGATATACTTATAAGAAGAATAAATGGCAAGATAGAAAATTCCAGAGGTAATCTTATAGATTTTCAACACGATCATGTGGAAGATGCAGAATTAGTAATTTTTGCCTATGGTTCAACTGCAAGATCTGCCCTTCGTACAGCCAGTGAAGCCAGGGAAAAAGGTATGAAGGTTGGAACGTTTATACCTAAAACCATATGGCCTTTCCCTGACGAAGAATTGTTTGAAATATCTGAAAAAATTAAACATATACTGGTATGTGAGATGAATCTCGGACAACTTGTTTATGAAGTAGAAAGATCTGTAAAAGGAAGAGCTCAAGTTCATTTACTTTCTAAAGCCAGTGGTGAGTTGATAACACCAAAAGAAATAATGAAAAAGCTTGTTGAGGTGTATAATTGATGGTTACAAAATTCGATATTAAAAAATACTTGAGATTAAATAGATTCCCCCATATATGGTGTGCCGGATGTGGTAATGGTATAGTATTAAGGGGTATATTGCAGGCTATAGATGACCTCTCGCTTGACCGGAATAAAGTCGTTATGGTTTCAGGCATAGGATGTTCAAGCAGAATGCCCGGATATGTAGATTTTAATACCCTTCATACCGCTCATGGCAGGGCTATCGCTTTTGCCACAGGTGTCAAACATGCAAATCCTGAATTACATGTAATAGTTGTTACAGGAGATGGTGATTGTGCGGCCATAGGAGGTAATCACCTTATACATGGTGCGAGAAGAAATATAGATATGACTGTAATTACCTTAAATAACAGTATTTACGGTATGACCAGCGGTCAGTATTCGCCTCTCACTCCCTACGGTTCTTTTGGTACTACCGCCCCTTACGGTAATATTGAACAGGCTTTCGACCTGTGTGATCTGGTAAGTGGTTCAGGTGCTACATATGTAGCACGTACTACCTCGTATCATGCCGCTCAGATTCCGAAATTTGTATCAGAAGGAATAAAGAATCGCGGATTTTCATTTATAGAAGTTATATTACACTGTCATACCTATTATGGCAGGAAAAATAAATTGGGTGGCCCTGTGCAGATGCTGGAGTGGCAAAAGGAGCATGCCGTTCCTGTGAGTAAGAAAGGGACTGTTGATATGACCGGAAAATTTTATACAGGTGTAATAAAACATGTAGAAGGCCCTGAATACTGTCAGGCTTATAAAGAATTAATTTCTGCTACGCAAAGGAGGGGAAAACCCCAGTGTTAAAAGAACGTTATGAGATTCGTCTGGCCGGTATGGGAGGACAGGGATTAATCCTTGCCGGTATTATACTGGCAGAAGCTGCAACTATTTTTGACGGAAAAAATGCCGTTCAGAGTCAGTCCTATGGCCCTGAATCCAGAGGTGGTGCCAGTCGGTCAGAAGTAATTATAAGTCCCGAAGATATTGAAATTGATTATCCAAAGGTTACAAATCCTGATTTACTTATGGTCATGTCTCGAGAAGCAATGGATAGATATGGTGAGGAAGTAAAATCTGACGGATTAATAATCATAGATTCTACTTATGTACAGTCGCCGGAAAAATCTTCCGTAAAAATTATTTCCATCCCTATCAGTGAGGTTACGAAAGAAAAATTCGGAAAGATTATAGTCGCAAATATAGTAGCTCTCGGAATAATTGTTGAACTTACACATATTGTTTCAAAAGATTCCCTTGAAAAAGCGGTTTTAAAAAGAGTTCCCAGGGGAACAGAAGAATTAAATAAATCTGCCCTGGAACTCGGTTATACTCTGGCATCAGAAAAGGGTATAACCGGTTGATATTATTATTCTGATAATTTTTTTCATATTGAACAGAAAAGAGGTTACTTCAAGCATGAAGATTCATGAATATCAGGCAAAAGATATATTTAAACATTATGATATACCTGTTCCTGTGTCATGTGTGGCCAGAGACGCAGATAGAGTCAGGACTTTTGCAGAGGAAAGAGGAAAAAAAGTTGTTGTAAAAGCTCAGATCCATGCGGGAGGCAGGGGAAAAGCAGGCGGTATAAAACTGGCCACTAATCCTGATGAAGCTTTCAGAGCTGCCGGTGAAATAATCGGGAAAAGACTTAAAGGACTGATTGTAGATAAAGTTCTTGTAGAAGAAGCCATTAATATTAAAAAAGAATATTATCTCGGTATAACAATAGACAGAAAAAGTAGAAAAAATGTCATTATGTTAAGTACAGAAGGCGGAGTGGATATAGAAGAAGTAGCTGCCAGAAGTCCTGAGAAAATAGAGAAATTATATATAGATCCTGCTTTTGGCCTGAAGGATTTTGAAATAAAAAAATTATGTGTGAAAGCAAATTTTCATAAAGGTCTCTCCAGAGAATTTGCGCATTTTCTGAAATCTTTATATAAACTTTATCTGGATCATGATGCCACTCTTGCTGAAATAAATCCCCTCGTTCTTACAGAAGAAGAAAAATTTATTGCAGGAGATGCAAAGATTCTTCTGGACGATAATGCCATATTTCGCCATAAAGAGCTTGAAATGCTTCAGGAAATAGCGGAAGATGATCCTATCGAACAGGAAGCAAGAAAAAGTAACATTCCTTATGTTCGACTGGATGGGGATATAGGGATTATGGGTAACGGCGCCGGCCTTGTAATGACAACCCTGGATATGGTTAAAAGAGAAGGAGGCAGCCCTGCAAACTTCCTGGATATAGGAGGCGGTGGCAGCGCGGAAAAAACCAGGCAATCTCTTGAACTTATTACTATGGATAAAAACCTGAACGGCGTTTTTATAAATATTTTCGGCGGTATAACCAGATGTGATGAGGCAGCTAAAGGCATAATAGAGGCAATAAAATCTATAGGTCTGTCCATACCTGTAGTAATAAGACTTGCAGGTACCAGAGAGGAAGAAGGGAGAAAATTATTTGAATCAGAAGGTTTTGAAGTGGGAAGAGATATGAATGAAGCAGCAAAGAAGGTTGTTGAACTTGCAGGAGCTTATAGATCCAGGAGGGAGAACATGTAATGAGTATTTTTATAAATAAAGATACAAGAGTCCTTGTTCAGGGCATAACCGGCAAAGAAGGGCTTTTTCATACGGAACAGATGTTAAAATACGGAACAAAAATTGTAGCAGGTGTTACTCCCGGAAAAGGAGGACAGACTATCCTCAATATACCTGTTTATGAACTTGTAGAAGATGCTGTAAGAGAGCAGAATGTAAATGCTTCAATAATCTTTGTTCCTGCTGCCTTTGCTGCAGATGCGGTAATGGAAGCTTTAAGTGCCGGTATAAAGCTTGTAGTGACAATTACAGACGGTATTCCAGCACAGGATATGATAAAGGTTTCTTATTTCCTGAGACATTATGATGCAGTGCTTATAGGCCCGAACTGTCCCGGTATTATAACTCCCGGCGAATGTAAAATGGGCATTATGCCGGGCCATATATTTACTCCTGGGAAAGTCGGCTTAATATCTAGAAGCGGAACCCTTACATATGAAGTGGTAAATCAGCTTACACTGGGAGGCATCGGACAGTCAACCTGTATAGGTATAGGAGGAGACCCCATAATAGGCACTACATTTACAGATACACTGAAGGCTTTTAATGATGATCCTCATACTGATCTTGTGGTTTTAATAGGGGAAATAGGCGGAAGTGACGAAGAAGAAGCTGCAGATTATATTAAAACCGTAAAGATTCCGGTCATATCCTTTATTGCCGGGAAAACTGCACCGCCAGGAAAAAGAATGGGTCATGCAGGAGCCATAATTTCAGGCTCTTCCGGTACTGCAGAAGCAAAAATAAAAGCTTTCCACGAAGCAGGTGTTCCTGTGGCAGATACAATACCGGAAATTGTAAATCTTGTAAAAAATATTATGAAAAGTTGATAAAATAATGATTTGTCCTTATTGTCAGTATAATAATATTCAAAACAGTGACAGATGTGCGAATTGTTTTAAGAAATTGAACAATCCTCTGAGAATGAGCAGTCATCTTCTTATGGGACAGATATATGAGAGTATACTCAAAAATCCGTCTAAAGCTCTTGAAGAATACAGAGAACTTGTTCAGGAAAAACCGGGTGATGCAGAAGGTTATGTCAGGATAGGTACTGTTTATCTGCAGAAAAAAGATTATCAAAAAGCTCTCAGGTCTTTTGAAGAAGCTCTGACTCTTGAACCGGATCTGATTGATGCCCGTTATTACATGGCCAAAACATGTTATTATCTTAATAATTACACCAGGGCTCTTTTGGAAATAAAACAGGTAATATCTGCTTACCCTGCAAATTATAAAGCCCATTACCTTCAGGGACTTATTTATAAAAACATGGGTGACTTTCCACCTGCAGTAGATTCATTTAAAGAGGTTATTGATTATGACCCGGAATTTGCAAAAGAACAGGATCTGGAAAATCTTATAGAAGATATGCAGGTTCAACTGGAAATAAAACATTTGCAGGAAGATTTAAAATCTGATCCTGATAATACTGAAGCTATAAGAGAGCTTGGCGAAACATATCTCACTATTGAAGATTATGACAGAGCACTGGAACAGCTCTGGCGTGCCTATGAGCTTAACAGTCAGGATAGTAACATAATATTTCTGCTCGCTGAAACTTATGCATTCAAGGAAGATTATCATAATGCTCTGGAACTCTACAAAAAGGTTCTCGCTCTGGAGCCGGATAATTATATTACTATGTCCAGAATCGGAGAAATATACAGAGAAGAAGGAAATTTATTTTTAGCCATTGAAACACTGGAAGAATCTATAAAAATAAATGCGGAATTTTCTGTGGCTTATTGCAGTCTGGGGGTAGCCTACTATGAACTTGGTAATATAGATAAAGCCATAGAATATTTGAATATGGCCATTACCATTGAGCCTGATTTTTCCTGGGCTTTCGGATGTCTTGGAGAAATATATTTTCATCTCAATGATTATGTTAGAGCAAGAGAGTATTTCAATAAAGCACTTGACCTTGACAGTGAGAGTAATTTTGCCTATGCAAGTCTCGGAGAAGTGTCCAGACTTGAAGGTGATATGGAGAATGCTTTAAATTATGCCAGCAAAGCTATAGAACTTGAACCGGAATTTGTCTGGGCCTATGGTACAAGAGGTGCCATATACCTTGAAATGGAACAGTTTGAGAAGGCCAGATATGATCTTGAACAGGCTATAGGACTGGATCCTGAATATACATGGGCCTATTATGTTCTGGGATTGGTACTTTACAGACTCGGTTATATTGTAGAACCGATAGAGTGTATGATTGAAGTGCTGGAAGAGAATGTGGAAGAACTCGTATATCCTGCAGTGAGTTTTCTTGAGAGTTTAAAAGGTGAAAGAGTAATAAACATATTAATAGATAATTATGACAGAACATCACCTGAGACTAAATACTGGATAGTTTATCTCCTGGGCCTTACAGGTCATAGTAAAGCTTTCCCGTTATTGAAAAAAGCGCTGGAACATGAAACGGTGGAAATAAGATGGGAAGCTGCTCAGGCTATTGGGTCTATGGGTAATAAAGCTTTTCTGTCGCTCATAAAAGCATTATCTGACCCTGACCCTGTTGTCAGAAGTTCATCTGTTATGACTCTCGGCAGGCTTGCTATATATAAATCTATAAAATATATTAAAAAAGCCATGAAAGATGAAGATTTTACGGTTAGATTCTGGGCCGGACTTGCTCTGAAGGAACTGGAAGAGAGTGAGTCGTGAGTCGTGAAAAGTGAAGGGTTGAAATTTACCTGTTACGCGTTACGCGTCACGATTATAGTGAGTAGTGGGCTTTAAAAGAAACTGGCACTGATAACTGAAAAGAAAGGAGGGTTAATTTATGGGAAACAGTCAATTCTCTATGTGGGGATGGTTGCTCCAGAGAATAACAGGAGTATTGCTTGCAATTGGAATGATTGTTCATTATTTATATCTTCACTTTTTTACAGGTGGTATATTGAATTTTGATATTGTGGCAGAGAGACTTCGTTCCCCGTGGTGGGTAATCTTTGACACATGTCTTCTGGCAGTTATTATCTATCACGGACTTTACGGGGTTCTTGGTATAATAACTGATTGTAATGTTAAACCTTCCACTCAGAAGACCCTTAATTATTTATTCGGCTTTGCAGGGATAGTATTATTTCTATATGGATTTATCGCCCTTTTAACCTTTTATAATAACGGACCTGTTTTGTAATTTTACCTGTATTACATAACTTATTGTTTATGTAAGGCATGGATTTTTCGTCTGGAAAGGAGACATGGAATGGTGAAGAAATTATTTTCTTTTATTACGGAACTGCCGGATAATTTTAATCTGGAGATGTTATGTTTTGCCGGTCAGAGGGTTTCCGGCGTATTACTTGCCATGTATCTGTTTGCCCATATTCTGGTTATCAGCAGCGCCACAATTTTCGGTCCTCAAACCTTCAGCAATATAATGGCTAAAATGCATCATCCTGTTCTGGTGTTTCTTGAAATGTTGCTTTTTGCCGGTGTGGTTGCTCATATGCTCAATGGTCTCAGAATTACTGTCTGTGATTTCTTTGGTCTTACTAAATCTCAGAAACAGCTTATTGCCGTGATAGCTGTAATTGGATTTTTTGTTGTTGCTACAGGTGTTCTTATAATGGCTAATAATTTTTTAAAACATACTATGTAAAATTGTAACGCGTGACGCGTGACGCGTGACGCGTGATATGAGACAGTCGTTCTTTCTTATGTATGACTTCAGTCATAAAAAGGTTTATGAAAATACGGAAGGTGTAATATATTTTTTCTTACTATATATTCAAATTATCCAGTAATTTAATATCTCCTTCCCTGCGTTACGCGTCAAGCGTCACGGGTTACGGAATTAAAGAAAGGAGTTTTATTTGAAATGATTTATCATAAAGTTCTGGTAGTAGGAGGCGGTCTGGCAGGCATGAGAGCAGCCATAGCCGTAAGTGAACATAATACTGATGTAGCACTCCTTACAAAGATCTATCCTGTAAGATCCCATTCGGGTGCTGCCCAGGGAGGTATAAACGGAGCTTTAGGCAATAATCCTAAAGGCCGTCATGATAGCTGTGAACGTCATGGTTTCGATACTATAAAGGGAAGTGATTTCCTTGCAGATCAGAAGGCTGCCATGTTACTTACCGCTGAAGCACCGAAAAGAATAAGGGAACTGGAACACTGGGGATGTCCTTTTGATAGAACTGAAGAAGGAAAAATTGCACAGCGTCCCTTCGGAGGAGCAGGCTTCCCCAGAACATGTTATGCTGCAGATAAAACAGGACATGTTATATTGCATGTGCTTTATGAGCAACTCGTGAAATATGAAATAAAAACTTACAATGAATGGATGGTAATAAAACTTGTAGTGGAGGACGGAGTATGCCGAGGTGTGATTGCACTGGATTTGATTACAGGCAAACTTCACCCCATAATGGCAGAATCGGTGATTTTCGGCACAGGAGGCGGGGGAAGAAGTTATGTCGCCACAACAAATGCACGTACAAGCACAGGTTTTGGTCTGGCCATACCATATCTTGAAGGAGTGCCTCTCAAAGATATGGAATTTGTTCAATTCCATCCCACAACACTTCTTGGAAATAATATTCTTATGACAGAAGGATGTCGCGGTGAAGGAGGATATCTCAGAAATAAACTGGGAGAAAGGTTTATGCAGAAATACGCCCCTGATTTTATGGAACTTGCTCCCAGAGATATTGTATCACGGTGTATTACGACAGAGATACTTGAGGGAAGAGGTTTTGATGACTCTTATGTTCATCTCGATCTTACCCATCTTGGAGCCCATAAAATTATGACGAGACTTCCCGGTATAAGAGAAATATGCATGAATTTTAAAGGAATAGACCCCATAACACAGCCTATACCGATACAGCCAGGCATGCATTATATGATGGGAGGTATTGACTGTAATATAGACTGTGCTACAAATGTGGCGGGGTTTTATGCAGCAGGAGAATGCGCCTGTGTCAGTGTTCACGGTGCAAACCGTCTCGGTGGTAATTCCCTTCTTGATACTGTTGTTTTCGGAGCGATTGCAGGAGAAAAAGCAGTAAAATATATAGAAAGCAAAAAAGACAGCAGAAAGGGGGAAAAAGCCATAAATGATGCACTTGAACAGCAGGATAAGAAACTCAGAGCCCTTATGGATAATGACGGCTCTGAAAAAATGCCTGAAATAACGAGGCAGATGGGTGATATTATGCTGAAAAATGTTGGAGTTTACAGGAAAAAAGAAGAACTCTCCTTTGCACTTGAGAAAATAAAAGAACTTATTCAGAAATATAAAAAGATGAAACTTCTCAATAAGAATATAAAAGGCAATCAGGAACTGATGTGGGCTCTTGAACTTGAAGGAAATCTACTTGTAGATGAAGCAATCGTAGCAGGAGCTCTCGCAAGAGAAGAGAGCAGAGGTTCTCACTCCAGAACGGATTTTCCGAAAAGAGATGACGAAAAGTGGCTGAAACATACAATTGCTACATACAGTTCTGACGGAGTGAAGCTTTCTTATAAAGAAGTGGATACAAGTATATATGTTCCGGTGGAAAGAAAATATTAGCGTAACGGGTAACACGTAACGCATGACGCGCAGGTTCTTACGTATCATCTAATTACACATTACCCGTTTCCTTATGAAAGGAGTCAGACAAAATGTCAGAAGAAGTAAAATTTAATATATATCGCTTCGATCCTGATAAAGATAAAGAATCCATTACAAAGGAATATTCAGTGCCTCTGAAGGAAGGCATGACCGTTCTGGACGGCCTTGAATATATTCAAAAAAATATAGATAAAACACTTTCCTATAAATCTTCCTGTAAAGCAGGGAAATGCCAGTCCTGTGCAATGCTTATAAACGGTTCAAAGGCTCTGGCATGTCAGACAGTAGTAAAAGATAAGGTGGTAACATTAAAACCACTTCCCGGTATGAAACATGTTAAAGACCTGGTCGTAACTCCCAGTAAATCTGTAAAGTTTAAAGTGTTTCGTTTTGATCCCGATACAGATAAACAGCCCTATTTTAAAGAATATACTGTACCTGTTACCTTCGGCATGACTGTCCTTGAAGGACTTTCCTATATACAGGAATACCTTGACGGTTCCCTTTTATTCCGATCTTCCTGCAGAGCAGGTGTATGCGGTTCCTGCGGTATGCATGTAAACGGTAAATACTGCCTTGCCTGTGAAACACAGATTCTGGCTCTCGAAGCAGATGTGATAACGGTAAAACCTATAGCTCATATGAAGATATTAAAGGATCTCGTTGTTGACCTTGAACCTTTCTGGGCAAAATACCGTTCTATCAAACCCTATCTTATCCCCGGCGATCCCGACCCGGAAATAGAAAGGCTTCAGACTCAGGATGAGAGGGAAGACCTTGTTGGTATGATTGACTGTATTCTCTGCGGTTGTTGCCAGGGTGCATGCACTATGACAGGAACAGACGAAGAATATCTTGGCCCTGCTATTTTATTTAAAGCAGACAGGTTTGTAAAGGATACAAGGGATAAGGCTCTTAAAGAACGTATAAATCTCGTAGGAGGAGAGCACGGTGTATGGCGGTGTCATACTATTTATAACTGTCAGGTGGCATGCCCGAAGCAGTTAGACCCTACGGGAGCGATTGCAGATTTGAAGAGAAAATCCATAGACAGAGGGACGAGAATTTCTTTCTGGGGCAGGATTTGATTAAAGCCATGACTGGTGACGCGTAACGCGTGACAGGAGGACAGATTGTTATTTCGGTTGTGATTGACATAAATCATGGCTATTAGTTTAAGACGTGAAGTGTGATATTATTTACAAATAGGATATTTATTATAAATGGAGGTCAATCATGAAGAAACTCGGTGAATTTCTCATATCCCCTGAAGGGGGAGCAGAGATTGTAATGGGCAATACTGCCATAGTCCGTGCCATGATAGAATCTGGCGTAAGGGTAGTTACTTCTTACCCCGGTTCCCCCACACCTGAAATTGCTGATGCAATCAGATCAATAGAGAAAAGACCATTTTACTTTGAATTTTCCGTAAATGAAAAGGTTGCCACAGAGGTAGCCTTCGGCGCTTCCGTAAACGGCCATCTCTCCTGCGTATTCTTTAAAAGTGTAGGTCTCAATGTCGCAGCAGATACTTTTGTTCAATTAGGTCTTCTCGGAACTCTCGGAGGTATGGTTATTGTACTTGGTGATGATCCGGGAGCGAATTCCTCTCAGAATGAACAGGATAACAGACATTATGCCCATATGTCCTATATACCTGTCCTTGAACCTGGAACACCGTCTGAAGTTTATACCATGTTCAAAGAAGCTGCAGATCTATCGAAGAAATTTCAGATGCCTGTCATATTGAGACTTACTACCCATTTGTGTCACGGAAAAGAAAAGGTTTTCTTCAATCCCTTTCAGATAAAAGAATTCGATGATACTCCTAGATTCGATGTGAAAAACGGCCCCTATATACCCATTACTTCTGCTGTATTTCCTTTAAAGAGAAAACTTTTCGCAAAGTTTTCGGAATTTAAAAAAGTAGTAGAAACGTCTGCTTTGAATAAAACAGATAATAATAAAAATAGAAAAAAAGGCATTATAACATGCGGTCTGCCATATTATTCTCTTATGGACGTCCTTGAAGAAGCATCGGAAAAACCTGATGTTTTAAAGCTTGGTTTTGCCTATCCTCTTCCTGAAACCTTAATAATTGATTTTCTAAAAAATCATGAAGAAGTGAAAATTTTAGAGGAACTGGATAATATTTTTGAGATGGAAATAAAAGCCCTTGCCTATGACAGAGAACTTAAAACAAAGATTATCGGCAAGAAAGATACGGAAGAATGGATGGGTGAATATACGACAGATAAGGTCTCCGGGATTTTACGAAATACATGGCCTGATATACTTCCACAGGTAAACAAAAAAGCTGATAAAGACGGCGACAAAATTCCTTCGAGGCCTGCCCAGATGTGCCCCGGATGCGGCCACCGTTCTGCCTTCCATGCCATAAAAGCAGCTCTCAGGGAAGGAGATATTACTGTAGGAGACATAGGGTGTCATACACTGGGATTTTTACCTCCCTATAATATAGGTGAAGTTCTTCTCTGTATGGGCCATTCGAACGGCACAGCAGCAGGTCTTACAATATTCAATGATAGGAGAAGAGTGATATCTTTCCTGGGAGATTCTACTTTCTATCATGCAGGAATTCCGGGGATAATAAATTCTCTGTTTAATAAACATAATCATACACTCATTATAATGGAAAACGGAACGACTGCCATGACGGGGCATCAGGATAATCCTGTGTCAGGGAGAAATTTCAATGAAATGGTAGATAAAATTCCTATAAGGAAGGTTTTAGAAGGCCTTGGAGTAAAAAGCATAAGGGAAGTAGATACCTATCAACAGGCACGCCTTACGGAAGCTGTGAAAGAAGCACTTCAGGAAGAAGGCTTCAATGTGGTTATTGCAAAACATCCATGTATGCTGAAATTTACAAGACAACTCAGGAGGAGTGGTAAGGAATTACAGCCGCCTGTAAAAATAAATGAAACATGTAACAGACTTCATATCTGTGTCCAGGAATTTGCATGTCCTTCCTATCAGTTAGAACCGGACGGAACCGTATGGGTTCAGGAAGACCTATGTATAGGAGACGGCTCCTGTAAACAGGTCTGTCCCACAGGTGCAATCGTGCAGGAAAAAAAAGGAGGGAATACAGTTGAGTAAAGTGAAGATTTTCAATATATATCTAATCGGAGTGGGAGGACAGGGTATAGGACTTTTGAGTGAAGTAATCATAAGGGCCTGTGATTATGCTGGTTATCATGTAAGAGGTGTCGATACTCACGGCCTTGCCCAGAGAGGTGGCACGGTTATTTCTCATATACGTATCGGAGAAGGTGTTTATTCTCCTCTTATACAGGAACATATGGCAGATCTTGTGGTAGCTCTTGAAAGGAATGAAGCACTCCGCGGATTGAATGAGTATTTAAAAGACGGAGGAACCCTTGTTTATTACGATGCTCTCTGGCAACCTCTTTCTACAAGGCTCGGTAAGAGTAAAAAACTGGAAGGACATGTTATATCTCAAGCATGTAATCTCAGGAATATAAAAGAAATAAAGGTATTCCGTGACGATCTTGAAGATTCAAGAATGCAGAACGTGGCAGTCCTTTCAGAGATGGCGAAATTTAAATTAATACCCGGTGTGGAAATGACTCATTACGAAACAGCACTGAAGGATTTAATTGCAGGAAAAATGCTTGAGAAAAATCTTCACGTACTGGGGTGTTGCTGAAAAGATAACGTTTTTATTGACCTGAGCATAAGTAGTTGTAAAAAAATAATCTTATCATAGTTACAATCGTGACGCGAGGACAAGAACCATAATTTGCCAGAGTTATTTCCTTACAGTCCCTGAATACCGCAACAGCTAAATTGGTACCAAAAAAAATATATCACCCACTCCTGTCCCTGGCCGGGCTCTGGAGGAAAAGATATGCCGTATTAACAGTAATTTATAAATTA
>CAYSLJ010000068.1:0-36083 GCA_964431735.1 uncultured Synergistia bacterium
CCTGTCAGGCAGAAGCTGATAAAATGGTTACGAACTTATCTGGAGAGGTACTTAGAACCTATCCGAAAAGTAATATTTATTCTATACCCTTCCGGTGTGTGAGGCTCTGGAGAAAAATATATACCGTATTAACAGTAATTTATAAATTAAACAAATGTAATATCGTAGCAGTCTGTAATAAGAGTTTTTTTGCAAGAGGATTATAGATTTTTCGGAAGAGCCTCACACACCGGAAGGTATTTGATGACTTTTCGGATAGGCTCTTAGAAATCTGGAGAAAGATAAAAAAATAGTTGAAGCATGTCAAAAAGCTCTGGATGAAGAAGACATCAGGTAGAAATAATAAACATGGAGCTTTTTATAACAGAGGAATACCCTGAAATATCAGATATACGGAATATCTCTCTTGCGACCTCTTCATGTTCACATGATTATAGAGTTTTTAGCAACAGAAATTAATAACTATTTCGATATGCCTCCCCTGTTTTGTAATTATAAATGTACATAATTTTATTATTGCTTTATATCTGAAATCAATTTGAAAAAAAAAAATAAAACCTCTTGAAAAACCAATAAAGTGTGTTATAATATTCTCAAATCAGAGAGGTTTTAGCCGGTCAGACCTGCGAAAAGCAAGTAAAATCAATGACTTTTTAGGTCTCGGAACATATAAAAAATAAAATTTAATCAGATATATTGAGAAAAATAATAAAAGTCAGTAACACTTGAATGATTTTAAATATAAATGAACGCTAAAACCCTGTAAGGCTGAATAAAGTCAGGAATTTTAACTCTAAAATTCTATTAAGGAGGAAAAATATGGACAAAGACTCGCACTTCATGGAGGATGTTGAACCTCCGGGTAGTAGTATGGTCAGCGTTTCTGATCATGCAGATAATTCAGTTCCTTTTATATTACGTAATACTCTCTCCAAAATGGCAAAACAATCCCCGTTAGCTTCGCAAAGTGTTCATCACTTCCCGAGATTTAAGATTAACCCTAAAACCCAGTCTTTTCGTAAGAAATTCTTTCCCGGAGTTACCAATGCGGAATGGAATGACTGGCACTGGCAGTTAAGAAACAGGATAAGAGATATTGATACTCTTGCAGGAATAATTTCTCTTTCCGGGGATGAATACAGTGCTATTGTACATCACAGTGGGACACTACCCGTGAGTATTACTCCCTATTATCTCAGCCTCATTGAAGCCTCCAACACCTTACAGCCTTTAAGGCGTTCTGTTGTGCCTGTAAACAGTGAATATTTCAAATGTATGGGTGAAACAGGGGATCCTCTCGGTGAAGATCATCAGAGTCCTGTTCCCGGCCTTGTTCATCGTTATCCTGATAGAGTACTTTTTCTTGTAACGGATTTCTGTTCAACATACTGCCGTTACTGTACCCGTTCCCGTATGGTAGGGGATCATGGCGGAGTATGTAATGCAGAGAGATGGCAGAAAGCCATAGATTACATATCAAATACTCCTTCTATCAGAGATGTGCTCATATCGGGGGGAGATCCTCTGACTCTTTCGGACGAGAATCTGGAATGGATTCTGTCAAGGCTTCGCCGTATAGACCATGTAGAATTCATCCGTATAGGAACAAAGGTGCCTGCAGTATTACCTCAGAGGATTACACCGGCACTGGCAAGGATGTTAAAACATTATCATCCTCTCTGGATGAGTATACATTTTACCCATCCGGAAGAACTGACACCGGAGACATCTCAGGCATGCTGCCGTCTGGCAGATGCAGGTATTCCTATGGGCAGTCAGACCGTATTACTTAAAGGTATTAATGATAATGTTGAAATCATGAAAAATTTGATGCATGGGTTGTTAAAAATCCGTGTAAAACCTTATTATATATATCAATGTGATCCCATACCCGGGTCATCTCATTTTCGTACTCCTGTGGAAAAAGGTCTTGAAATTATAAGAGGCCTGAGAGGGCATACCACGGGATATGCAGTGCCAACCTATGTGATTGATGCACCGGGCGGTGGAGGCAAAATACCGTTAGCTCCGAATTATGTAGAAGGACAGTCTGAAGGTTACCTGTTACTCAGAAATTATGAGGGAGGCCTTTATCGTTACCCTTCTCCTGATCTAGAGCTGGCTTTATGTTCTTAATCAGTGAGACGTGAAACTTGAGATTTTTTCTGTCATGTTTCACGTCTCATTTTTTAGTGAGTGGTGAAACTACCCGTCACGCGTTATGCGTTACGGGTCACGTTTTTAATAGAAGAAGGAGAAAAAACTATGAATATTGGTCTTACTTATGATCTTCGCTCTTCTTACCTCGAAGAAGGGTACGGCGAAGAAGAGACAGCAGAATTCGACCGTCCCGATACTGTCGATGCCATAGAAAAAGCGATACAGAATATGGGACACAGGACGGATCGTATCGGCCATGTAAGGAGTCTTGTAAATCGTCTGGCAAAAGGGGACAGATGGGATCTGGTTTTCAATATCGCCGAAGGCCTGAGAGGATTCGGACGGGAAGCACAGGTACCTGCTTTACTGGATGCCTATGATATAGCCTATACTTTTTCAGATCCACTGGTTATGTCTTTAACACTTCATAAAGGAGTGACGAAACATATCATTCGTGATCTGAAGATTCCTACGGCGGATTTTGCAGTTGTAGAATATGAAGAAGATATTAAAAAAATAGATATGCCATATCCTCTTTTTGCCAAACCTGTGGCAGAGGGAACAGGAAAGGGTATAACTCCTTCGTCGAAAATTAATAGTAAAGATGAATTAATAAGTGTATGTATGGACATGGTAAAGAAATATAAACAGCCTGTAATAATAGAGACTTTTCTTCCCGGAAGGGAATTTACGGTAGGTATTACAGGGACAGGTAAAAATGCCCTTTCTACAGGTGTAATAGAAGTCATTTTAAGGGATGAAGCGGAAAAGGATGTTTATTCTTATGTAAACAAGGAAAAATGTGAAGAACTTGTAGAATATCGTCTTGTAAATGATATTATGGCAAAGGAAGCGGAAAAATGGGCTCTTGCCTCGTGGCGTGGCCTTGGATGCAGAGACGGAGGACGGGTTGATATGAGATCTGATGCGGCAGGAATACCGAATTTTATGGAAGTAAATCCTCTTCCCGGTATTCATCCGGAACATTCCGATCTGCCTATTATATGTACGAAAGCCGGTATAAGTTATCAGGAATTGATTGAAAGAATTGTAAATTCAGCCACTAAAAGAATTATCAGATAGTGAAGGGTGACGGGGAGAGACTGAATCACAGATTATCCGGTATCATATTTATTATAGTTAGTTTCATAATAATCCATATTTATTGAGGTGAGTATAAATAATACATATATGCTCTCGTGACGCGTAACGCGTGACGCGTGACGGGAGGAAAACTTTTATTACATGCTTATACTCAGGTCAGTAATGACCTCGTAATGCGTAAAGCGTGATGCGTGATGCGCAGGGATTAAACCCGTCACGCGTTACGCGTTACGCGTCACGATACAAACTGTATATTATTTGAAATATAAAGAATCGAGGAACATAATGAATGTAGCAGTATTACATGGAGAGGTTCATCCTGATGCAGGGGAAGACGAACAGGATGTTCTCGTAGAAGTGGAATGTATATCTAAAGCTCTTCTGGAAGAAGGATATAAACCTGTACCTGTTCCTTTTTCCATTGATATAAAGAAGACAATAAATAAGCTTGAAGAAATCAGACCTTCTTTTGTTTTTAATCTGGTAGAAACGGTAGAAGGGAAGGGAAACCTCATATATCTTGCTCCTGCAATTTTAAATCATCTGAATATACCCTATACCGGTTCAAAGCTTGATGCAATATACGTAACATCAAATAAAGTTCTCACGAAAAAATTTCTTAAATCTTCAGGTATAAATACGCCTCCCTGGCATGAGATAGATGAACCTCCCGGAGATGATATTGTTCCATGTATATTTAAATCTGTCTGGGAACATGCATCTGTCGGGCTTGACGAAGATTCTGTTATTTTTGATACGGAGAAACGTCATGAGGAAATAAAAAAACGTCTGGCTACGGGGAAAAAAGATTCTTTTATAGAATCTTATATAGACGGAAGAGAATTTAATATTTCCATCCTCGAAGGGAAAAATGGCCCTGAATTACTTCCCCACGGGGAAATTAAATTCGTTGACTATCATGATAAAATAAAGGTGGTCGGTTACAGGGCAAAATGGGATTCAGATTCTTTTGAATATCATCATACAAACAGAACCTTTGATTTTTCTGAAGAAGACAGGGCTCTTCTGGAGGAACTTTCAAATATATCGGTAGCATGCTGGAATTTATTCAAACTGTCCGGATATGGCAGGGTAGATTTCCGTGTAGATAATGGCGGCACTCCATGGGTACTCGAGGTTAATATTAATCCCTGCCTGTCACCTGATGCAGGATTTATCGCTGCAGCACATAAGGCAGGATTAAGTTTTAATGATGTTATAAAAAGAATCGTTGGTTCAGTGAAAAGTGAGTAGTGAAAAGTGAGTCGTGAATAGTAGTAACCAGGGTAATTCTACCCGTTACGCGTTACGCGTTACGCGTTACGATTAAGGAGATGTATTAATTATGACAGAAGAACATTCTATAACATTCAGAGAAGAAGTAATACCATCTGACATAGAAACAGTAAGAGAGATTTTAGAATCAAGCGGCTATTTTTATAAAGAAGAAATTGCAGTAGGTGTAGAACTGGTTGAAGAAAGATTGAATAAAGGTATTGCCAGCGGTTATCATTTTCTATTTGCAGAAGAGAATGGCAGAGTCGTCGGCTATACATGTTTCGGAGAAATTGCTTGTACGAAAGGAAGTTTTGATCTTTACTGGATTGCAGTACATAATGATATACGCGGCAGTGGTATCGGGAAAAAACTTCTTGCTCTTACGGAGAAGAAAATTTCTGAAATGGGCGGTAAACGTATATATGTGGAAACATCCAATAGAAAGCAGTATGAATCTACAAGGGTATTCTATATAAAATGCAGATATTCCGTAGAAGCAATCCTTAAAGATTTTTATGGCCCCGGAGACGATAAAGTTATTTTTCTCAGAGTAACAGGGCAGTGAGCAGTGACCAGTTATCAGTTTATATGAGAATCGTGATGCGTAACGCATGACGCGTAACGGGTGGGTCGTGATGCGTGCTGCGTGTTTTGCCAGTACCGGGCGACCACAGTGGGTCGCCCTTACTCACTTTTCACTTTTCACGACTCACGCCTCACGACTCACTAATTCGTAGAAATAATACCTTTTTTCTCTTCAATTTTTACGAGATATTCCTCTGTCCCCGGTATAGAGGTTATAGAAACCTGTAATTTTGATACAGTATGGGTTTTACTGGATGTAATATAGCGGTTAATTTCTTCCGGCCACCTGTCCCACAGATGCTCTTCTTCCAGATAATAGTTCTTTTTTAGCAGTTCTATAAATGGGTTGGTTAAATCTTTTTCACTTTCAATATCAAGATAAATCCGGCCTTTCAGGTTTATATAGAGAATTCTGTCCAGGGAATTCAGAATGATATAACCTATTTCTTCATTGTCTACAATCCACTTAAATTTGTCTCTTTCCACAAGCAATAAACTGGCTACTTTTGAGGCATCTTCTTCAAGAAATTTTTTAAGTTTTTTGTTTAATTCTTTCAGTTCCATGTTCTGTTTGCTTATAGTTTCTGCCATTATATGACGTTGTTTGTTAAGTCTTGTAATAGTTTTCACTCTTGCTTTCAGCTCATGTTTATCTATAGGTTTTGAGATAAAATCATCTGCCCCGGCAGAAAGTCCTTCCAGTCTTGCCTGGCGCTCATCCAGTCCTGTAACAATTATGACAGGTATATCTGCAAAGGATGGAGTAGCTCTTATGTGTTTACATACTTCAAAACCGTTCATATCAGGCATAAGTACATCTAACAGTATGAGATCCGGTTTTTCAATGGATATCTTCTCAATTGCCTCATGGCCACTGGAAGCAAAAGTTAAATTATAACCTTCTTTATTTAATATGGTCTGAAGTATTTTTCTGCTGTCTTCTCTGTCGTCTACTATTAAAATATGGGAACTATCATTCATAAACGTTGTTCTTTCATAAATTACGTAACTCACCCTTCACATCAGGGCTTTTTATAAACGCCCCTGCTCATCAGTGTTACCTATCACCATTCACTAACAGGCGTGACCTGAGCAGCCACAACCAGATATGAAAATTAACAGATAGTGAATCATAAGACTTCATCATTTTCATATAAAAATATTATATCACAAAGTAGCAAAAAATAAATTTATTTATAAAGTTCTTTTGCTCTTATACATCTTACTGAATGACCGGGTGAAAGAGTTTCAAGAGAAATTCTTTCTTCATTACACCTGTCAGTTCCGTATTTACATCTCGGATAAAACGTGCAGCCCCGGGGAGGACTGAACAGATCCGGCGGATATCCTGCTACAGGAACAAGAGGTTTTTTTTCTTTATCATTTAATTTCGGTCTCGAAGCAAGTAAGCCGCATGTATAGGGATGAGCCGGATTTTTAAATATCTCCGTAACAGGGGCATATTCAACGGCTTCACCTCCGTACATTACCATTACGTTCTGGCATACTTCTGATACAATACCGAGATCATGGGTAATCAAAATAATGGAAGAGCCTGAATTACTGTTTAACTCTCTCATTAAATGAAGGATCTGTGCCTGAATAGTCACATCAAGGGCAGTGGTGGGTTCGTCTGCAATGAGGAGATCGGGATTACAGCATAAGGCCATGGCGATCATTATACGCTGTCTCATACCTCCGCTGAACTCATGGGGATACACATGCATTCTCGCCCCGGGATCAGGTATCTTCACTTTTCTCATCATTTCTGTTGCAATAAGAAAGGCTTCTTTTTTATTAACCTTCTGATGTAATAATATTGCTTCAACGATCTGATCTCCTGCCGTAAGCAGAGGGTTAAGGGAAGTCATGGGATCCTGAAAGATCATAGAAATTCTGTTGCCTCTGATTTTTCTTATTTCGTCGGGTTTTTTTTTCAGAAGATCTTCTTCGTTAAATAATATCTCTCCTGATGTAATTTTGCCTGGCGGCATTGCTATAAGGCGAATAATTGAGAGAGCAGTAACACTTTTCCCTGAACCAGATTCTCCTACTATACCGAGATTCTCTCCTTTTTTTAGGGAAAAACTCAGGTCATTCACTGCATGAACTGTTCCTTCGTCTGTTTTAAACTGAATATTTAAATGTTTGATTTCTAATAATCTGTCTGCTGAATTATTTTCTCCGAAATCATCGGAGATGGCATATATAGACATGAGCATTTCCTACATCTCTTAAAGGAGGTGCTTCTGAAGAACATTCTGGCATGACCTGAGGACATCTTGGATGGAAAGGGCATCCCGGAGGAGGATTTAAGGGACTCGGTACATCTCCCTGAAGTATAATTCTTTTGCTTTTCTGTTTCGGGTCCGGTACAGGGTTTGCAGAAAGAAGGGCTTTTGTATAGGGGTGAAGAGGATTTTTAAATAATTCTTCCGATGTTGCACTTTCTACCATTTTTCCCAGATACATAACCATGATACGGTTTGAAATATGTTTTACCACCGAAAGGCCATGGGCTATAAAAAGATAGGAAAGATCGAGCTGTTCCCTGAGATCTATAAGGAGATTTATTACCTGTGCCTGAACGGAAACATCAAGAGCCGATACGGGTTCATCGCATACTATAAAAGAAGGATTGAGGGCAATAGCTCTTGCGATACCGATTCTCTGACGCTGGCCTCCTGAAAATTCATGGGGATAACGGTTTATATATTTCGGAGAAAGTCCTACTTTTTCCAGTAATTCCGCTACCTTGTCTTCTTTTTCTTTACCCTTTGCTATACCGTGTACAGTAAGGGATTCTCCCACTATATCCATGACAGTTTTTCTCGGATTTAACGATGAATATGGATCCTGAAAGATTATCTGCATATTTCTGCGGAATTTGCGCAGTTCTTCCCCTTTGAGTTTCATAACATCTTTGCCTTTAAAGTTTATCTCTCCTTCTGTAGGTTCTATAAGACGCAACACACTTCTTCCTACAGTTGTCTTTCCACAGCCGGATTCTCCTACAACGCCAAGGGTTTCACCTTCGTTCAGATAGAAGGACACATTGTCAACAGCTTTTACATTGGCTACGACTCTGGAAAAAATTCCGGCAGTTACGGGGAAATATTTCTTTAGATTCTTTACTTCAAGAATTATATTACTTTTGTTCTTTTCTTTTATTTTCACTGTCGCTTTTGAATCCATAATAACCTCTTTATCAGTGATCAGTGATCAGTAATCAGTGATCAGTTTAATAATTTCTCTTCAATTAATAATTTTTCGTTTTTAAAGAATTATTTTTCATTGAGCCAGCATGCCGAGAAGTGTTCTTTCCCCACTTCAAAGTAAGGAGGTTCTTTTTCTTTACAGATATCCATTACATGATTACATCTTGTATTAAATTTACATCCTACAGGAAAATCCAGAGGATTGGGAACCATACCGCGAATAGGCTCTAATTGTTTCTGTTCCACATGAATTTTAGGGAGTGAATTAAAAAGTCCTATTGTATAGGGATGTTTCGGATTTTCAAATAATTCGTTTACTTCTGCTGTTTCCACGCATTTACTTGCATACATGACAACCACTCTGTGAGCCATTTCGGCTATTACTCCCAGATCATGTGTTATAAGGAGAATTGACATTCCGTATTCTGCCTGAAGGCTTCTCAACAGATCCAGTATCTGAGCCTGTATTGTCACATCCAGGGCAGTTGTAGGTTCGTCTGCTATGAGCAGTTCAGGATTGCATGACAGAGCCATTGCAATCATAACCCTCTGTTTCATACCTCCTGACATTTGATGGGGATAATCGTCTACTCTGACCTCCGGTGAAGGAATTCCGACTTTTGCAAGCATTTCTATCGTTCTGGTTCTTGCCTGGGCGTAATCCATTTTAAGATGAAGTGCTATAGCTTCCTGTATCTGATCTCCTACTGTATAAACAGGATTGAGACTTGTCATAGGTTCCTGAAATATAACGGAAATCTCGTTGCCTCTGATTTTTCTCATTTCTGCTTCGGAGATTTTTGTCAGATCTTTACCTTTAAAGATAATTTCTCCACCTGCAATCTTTCCCGGAGGCTGTGGGATCAGTCTCATAATAGACATAGCCGTTACGGATTTCCCGCATCCGCTCTCACCTACGATACCCAGTGTTTCACCTTTATAAATATCATAGGAAACATCATTTACAGATTTAACAACACCTGCATCTGTATAAAAATAAGTATGTAATTTCTTTAATTCTATAATTTTTTCTCCGGACTGTTCAGCCAATTATTTCAACTCCTGATATAAACGTGACGCGTGACGCGTAAAAATCCTCTTTACTGTCTTAACCTGGGATCAAGGGCATCTCTGAGTGCTTCTCCTACTAGATTAAATATAAAGACCACAAAAAATATGGCTACACCCGGTGAAAATATGAGCCATAATTTACCTTCTACTCTTCCTACATTCAGAATTTCACCCCAGCTCGGTGCAGAAGGATCTCCGAGACCCAGAAAAGAAAGACTGGATTCAGTAAGTATTGCCGATGCTATACCGAATGTGGCAGACACCAGCACTGGAGCCATTGCATTTGGAAGGATGTGACTGAACATAATTTTTGTTCTGCTTATGCCCAGTGCTATGGCTGCCTGAACATAGTCCATATTTTTAAGTTTCAGAAATTCTGCCCTTACCAGTCTTGCCACACCTGTCCAGTGGGTTATGCCTATTACAAACATTATATGGAATATAGATCTTTTCTCTATAAAGGAGACCACTGTAAGTATTAAAAAGAAAGACGGGAAACATATCATTACTTCTATAAATCGGGAAATCCACAGATCCACTCTGCCTCCGAAATAGCCTGCAATTGAGCCGAGAATAATACCTATGGTCACGTAGATTGATACTGCAACAACACCTATGGTCATAGATATTCTTGTTCCGTAAACCATTCTGACAAAAACATCTCTTCCTTCTTTATCTGTGCCAAGCCAGTGTTTTTCACCGGGAGGCCGGGGATGCTGTTCCGTCTGATCCCCTTCTCTGTATGAATATCTCAGCACAGGGAATAAGCATGAGTAATTCTCTCCATTTGCTTTAAGCTCTTCTATTTTCCCTTTATAATCTACAATAGGACGGTTATAAGGAATAAATGTCATTATAACAAACATCAATAGCTGGGCTAATATAAAACCTTTAAATAGTTTTCCCTTTACATATTTAAAATGCTCTTTTGTCATATAAGAAACTATTAAGTATATGGCAATAAATAGAGGGCTCAGCACCATAAGTAGATTGAAAAATATATCTACGCCGCTTTCAAAATAATTCCTGTTAAAAAGTGCTCCCAGGAATGGATAATCGGTCTTACCCTGGCAGGAGAAATAAAAAGGCTGATTCATTGAAATAAGAGGGCTGTATACTGCAACAAGGAGGAATAAAAGTATACACCACAGACCGACAATGGCAATCTTATTTTTTCTTAACTGTCCCCATACTACTTCCCAGTAGCTTACTTTTTCATATTTAGGTTCCGACTTTATGTCATTCTTTTCAGTTTCTTTACCCTGCTTATTTATATTGTATCAACCACTTTCTGTTTCACGCGTTACGCGTCACGCGTTACGCGTCACGATTTTATTTAAATGAAATTCTCGGATCTACGAGAGAATAGGTAATATCGGAAATCAACAATCCTACAAGTAAGAGAGTGGCAGATATAAGCTGTACTCCCATTATTGTATTATAGTCTCTGTTGAAAATCGCATTTATTGTAAGGGTTCCCATACCGGGAATACCGAATATATATTCTATGATAACAGAACCGCTTATAACAACGGGAAGAAGTGTTCCCAGCAGTGTAACTATAGGAATCATACCGTTTCTTACTGCATGTTTTCCTATAACGACAAATTCCGATAAACCTTTGGCTCTTGCAGTTCTTATATAGTCAGATCTTATTACTTCGAGAAGTCCTGCTCTTGCGTAACGGGATAATGAAGCAAAGGAAGCATAGGTCATACAGATTATAGGCAATACGAGATGCCATATGACGTCTTTTATTTGCTCCAGTGTTGTCATCTGAGATGCTTCACGGCTTATAAAGCCACCTGTAGGAAATAGCTGTATATATCCTCCACCCTGAGAAAAATATGTGAGAAGCATTGTGGCTACAAAAAAGCTCGGTAGAGAATAAAGAAGGAATAAAACCACACTTATTGTTCTGTCATAGACGGTATTCTGTTTTACTGCTGCAAAAATACCAAGAGGTATTGAGATTATATAGGCTATAAATACTGCAGACACAGAAAGGCTGAGAGAATATTTCAGTTTGCTCAATATGGTTTTTATAACAGGCTGTTTGTCTACATGAGAAACGCCGAAATCAAGGTGAATCAGGTTCCACCAGTATCTGGCAAATCTTGTATCCAGGAAAAATATATTTAATTTCTGGGCAAAAGAATATTCATAACGGCTTTTATTTTTTTTATACCATTCTGTCCACTTATTTATAATTTCCTTCTGTTCTTCTTCTCCTGCATCAGGCGAAAAGGTAAGGCCGGAAAGATACAGATTTTCCGCGTCAATTTCTTTATTTAAAGCTTTTGTTTTTTCGTCAATCTCGGTCGCATAAGGATTTATTATTCTTCTCCGGGCATTTTGAGACAGATATGTTACTGAAATATATCTCAACTCTGGCTTCTGTGTTTCTTCTATTATTTTAATTAAATGAGGAACTGCATATTGTCCGTAATCTTCCAGAGTATCCTGGGCTTTAATTATATATTTTGACGGAGTTTTTTTATCTTCGTTTAAAATCTGTTTTAAATATTTTTCTATCTCTTCTTTACTGAGGGAAAATCTGGTATTGAAGATTATGGGTTTGTCCAGATTAAATTGCTGTTTAAATATCAGATAGGCCTGTCTTTTCGCCCCTCCTCCGTCTCCGGATTCACCTTCTGCACTCAATAACTCTCCTCCCGGTTTACCGGGAGCAAGATTGAGTATGAGAAATATAATAAGAGATATGGAAAAAAAAGTTGGTATCATTAAGAGAACTCTCTTGATAATATAAGTCTGCAATTATTTTCCTCCTGCTTTGCCTGCATCTCTGTCCACATACCATGGAAGAGAATCTGCATGTGGTCTTAGTTTTTGAAAGATTACCCTCTTTACATAATCCTGCCAGGTATAAACTGCCATCTGGGAACAGAAAAATGTATAGGGAGATTCTTCATGAATAATCTCATGAAGTTTATGATATATATCCAGTCTTTTCTCCATATCAAAGGTAGCTCTCAGTTCTTCTATGAGTTTATCTGCTTCTTTATTCCGAAATCCCACTCTGTTTGAACTTTTTGGCACTTCTGCCTGAGAAGAATGCCATATCTGATAGGGATCCTGTTCCCATGGCATGGTCCATGCTCCTGTATAAGCATCGAATTCTTTGTCTTCCATTTTTTTCTGCATTACCGCCCAGTCAAGGGTCTGTATATTCATTTTTACGCCTATTTTCAGAAGATCTTCTTTATATATATTACAGGCTGCTTTCCATTCAGGACTTCTCCCAAAGGCTAAGAGGGAAAATTCAAATTCTTTTGTCTCACCTTTTATATCCTTTTCCAGGATACCATCATTATCAATATCTTTCCACCCTGCTTCAGAGAGGAGTTTTTTTGCCGTATTCAGATTGAATTCATAGGGTTTTATATTTTTATTGTAACAGGGACTTTTTACAAAGAAAGGACCTGTTGTTATTTCTCCCAGTCCGAGAAATACATTGGCAAGGATATCTTTTGCATTGAAGGCATGGCTCATAGCTTTTCTTACCTTTTTATCAGAGAAAAGATAATTATCAGCATTCCAGCCTATGTAGGAATAAGATGAAGCAAGATACTTCTCATTATGAATCTGTCCGTTTTTAAAGGGGGAGCCCTCTTTCCCATTAAGGATTTCTTCTCTGTATTGAGTTGAATTCAGACCGACAAAATCAAGTTCCCCGCTTTTCATTTTAAGTACATTCTGCACCGTATCACCGTATATAAGCCATTCGATATTTTTTATGGCAGGTTTTTCTCCATAGTAATATTCATTTCTTCTGAGTTTTATGGAAACTCCCGGTTCATAGGAAACAAATTCATAAGGGCCGCAGCCGATAAACTTCATATTATACCAGTGTTCATTGAATTTAAGGCCAAGATTTTCTTTCGGGTAAGGTTTCCCGTCTTCATCGTATCCATAGATAAATTCAGGTATTGGAGCAAAGCCAAGGGTGAAATTTATGGAGTTATAAGTCTTTTTCTTCCATCTGAATACTACCGTATAATCATCTATGATTTTGCAATATTCCATGTCCTGATAATAATTACGTTTGGCCGCACATTCTACCTGTGGATTCAATATAATATCTACTGTAAATTTTACATCTTTTGCAGTAACATAATGATCTCCTTTAAGCCATTCATAGCGCGGATTAGACCAGTTTACCGCAGGTTTATGCCATTTTACGCCTTTTTTTAGATATATTGTATATTCTTTATAATCATCTGTTATTTCTATTCTTTCTGCCAGGGCAGGTTTCCATAAAAGGGGGTTGCCTCTGTGATTTGTGGCAAAATATTCCTGACAGTAATTCTTTACACTTTCTGTAAGACTGCCGTCATTTACTGTTTCGGGATTAAAACCTTTTGGGTCTGTACCGTAATATCTTACAATAGTGCCGTCTCTTTTTGCTTCAGGCGGGGTAAGCACAAAATCTGTCTCTTCTATAAGGTAATTTTTGACCTCAGGATGAAGCCATTTACGTGTTTCTTTCTGAGCGTTTTTAACATCCCCTGTTTTTTCGCCTGTTTTAACCGTAATACCTGATTTAATGGATTCATTGAGATTTTCTATAGCCAGATGCAGTTCTTTGTTTGTTTCAAGTATAGCCTCAACTTTACCTGACTGTTCTACGAGACGTTTTTCCATATTATTAATCTGAAGGATATTGATTCCGAAGAGAAGTACAAAGAAAAAGAGAAGTAAAACTTTTATGATGTCTAAAGTAAGATTGGTTTTATTCATAATGCCCCCCATAAAATTTTAATTAAGTGAGAAATATTCTTTACAAAACCCTTTTTTCCTGCTAAACTATCTTTTTTTCTTATTTCTTTTTGTTTTCTTCCTGTTTTTCTTTAATTCTCTCTTTTCCGATAGAATTTTTAATCTCTCCTTTATGAGATTATTCTCAGGCTGAATCTTCAGGGCTTTTTTATAAAAAAGTTTTGCTCCTTCAGATCGTTCAAATTTTTCACATACTTCTCCCAGTTTGAGAAGTGCTTCTATGTCATCAGGATTTTCTTCTATTATTTTCATGTAAATCTTAAGACCTTCTCCCAGATCTCCAAGATTTAAATAAAGATCTCCGAGATTTTTCCTGGCAGTCAGATTTTTCGGTTCAATAACGACGGATTCTTTAAGATAATATAGAGCTTTTTCTTTATTTCCTTCATTCAGATAGAGCACACCCAGATCATTACAGGCCATGCTGTGGCGGGGATTTGCTTCAAGGAAACCTTCAAGACAGTTAATGGCTTCTGAATATTTCCATTCTCTTACAAGTCTCATGGCATTTTCATATGTATATTCGGAAGACGTATCTCTGTTCCTTTCACCGGTAATTAAAAGTCCTCCTGTAATAGCTTTTTTTTCAGGTTTCGGAGGAATGGATTTTATTATATGATCAAGTTCCTGCAATAAATCAGATATTCTGTCATTATTTTTGTCCATAGTTTACATTCCTTTCTGTGAAATATAGTGAATAGTGAGTAGTGAGTAGTGAGTGGTATGGTTATTACTCACTACTCACTATTCACTCTTTAATTTTCCATTTACAAAAATCCCGGTAAAAATCAAAATATCTCCTCTCTGTTTCTTCCGGTATGCCTATTCTCCTGTTTGACGCAACAAGTTTATTAATACTGTAAAGATAAACTGCAGGTAAATCTTCTGCTATGATTGATTGTACTTTATAATAAATCTCTTTTCTCTTTTTTTTATCTGATTCCCTCCGTCCGAGAAATAAAAGTTTATCTATTTCCTTATTTGAATAAGAACCGTAATTACCGCGATCGGGGCCTATAGATGAATGAAAATAAAAGGTTAGATTTTCAGGATCCGTCCCTTCTCCTGCCATGTCAATACACCAGGTGTCATGAGAGCCGGAACAGAGTTCATTTATAAATTCATTTTTTTCCATAAAAACAGTATCCACTGCAATGCCAGTTTCCAGAAGATTCTGCTGAATTATGGTAACGACCCTTTCTCTTAATCTGTCTCCTTTATTTGTTGCAAGTTTAAAATAAAATATTTTTCCATCTTTTTCTAGGAAACCATTTTTCCCTCTGTGCCATCCTGCTTCATTCATTAATGTTTCTGATTTTTTCAGAGAAAAGGGATATCTTTTCACATTTCTGTTATACCAGTCGGTCATAAAAGGATTAACAGGTCCTGTTGAAATAGAGCCCAGACCCCGTAACAGATGGGCGACTATTATATTACGACCAATAGAATAACTTATAGCTTCTCTGACTCTTCTGTCACGAAACAGTTCAGATTTGAAATTAAAACCCATGACGGTAAAACTCTGACCCGGATAATTGTAGCAAACAAAATCTCTGTTTTTTATTTCAGTATATTGTTCCACAGAAATATTATCCATTAAATCTATCTGGCCTGATAAAAAATCGTGCCATACAGATTCCTGGTTTACATATATTCTGAAACATATATTTTTTATATGACCGGGATTTTTCCGATAATGTTCATTTCTTGAAAGATAAATGGCTTTATCAGTGAATTTCTTTAATATATAATTACCGCAACCTGAAGGTTGCTTTGAATTTTTTATTATGCTCTGTTCCGATACGGGATAGACAGAGGTTAACATTACCGGAAAAGGGGAATATGGTTCATTCAGAAATACACTGAAACTATATTCGTCATCTCTTTGAATTTTATTGACAGTCCTGAGTTTCTCAGAAAAAAAAGGAGATTTTTCACGATCTCTGAGATAGTTCAGTGTTGCAATAATATCATTTGTTTTCAGATATTCTCCGTCAGACCACATAACATTTCTGTTAACTTTAAAGGTCCATATGAGGCCATCGGGAGAGCAGTTCCACTGCTGAATTATATTCGGTATTATTTCTCCCCCTTCATTCACGTCCAGGAGAGGTTCAAAAAGGAATTTTATAATTTTTGCAGATTCGCTGTCATAGGCCTGCAGGGGATTTAAAGAAATATTTTTTCTATAGAGAGGCAAAAAAATTGTATCTTTTTTATCAAAAACTCCGGGGTTTTTACAGGACGGAATAAATAATAAGGTCAGAAAAAGAAAAAAGATACAGGTAACCTTAATGAAAGGTGAAACAAATTGTAAGATTTTCATCTTTTGCTGTGACCACTCTGGCTATGACTGTTAGTTAAAATGTATAGGAATGTTCATTTTTGTCAAATAATCCTCGCGTAATGCATTACGCGTTACGCGTCACGATCCTTTAATTAAAATTCAGCTTCCAGTCTATAATTATATCCTCCTCTAAAAACAAGGAGCTTAAAATCTCTGGATTTATCTCTTAAATATTTCACCGGTTCATCTGATATATTTACATGATTTATATTTAACCATTTTTTCCAGATATTAAACAGACCTTCACATCTGTTCCATACATAAAAGTCCAGAATAACCAGTTTACCTCTGTCTTTAAGATTTGCTATGGCATTATCCAGAGCTGCCTTCCAGTCAGGAATCATTGTAAGGGAGTAACTGAAAAGTATTAAATCCGCTTTCTCTTCAAGAGTATATTTCTCTGCATATTCCTTTATAAGAGAAACATTTGTCCATCCGTATTTTTCAATTTTCTCTCTGGATTTTTTTAGCATACTGTCAGAACAGTCCAGGCCGTAAACATGTCCTTCCTGGCCTGCTTTTTTAGACAGATAACGGAGATTGGCCCCTGTACCGCAACCTACTTCAAGCACAATATCATTTTCTTTTATATCCAGTTCTTTCGACGTTTTATCCCTGTCAAAAAGGAAAAAAGGTCTTGAGAGATCATAAATTTCTGCATGAAAACGATAATAATTTTCCATTGTAGAATCAGACATTTTACACACTCACTATTCATCAGTGAAGAGTGAGTTGTGAATAGTGAAGGATTTCCTGTTCGTTTCACTTTTCACTTTTCACTTTTCACTCTAATAATTAAAAGTGATAAATAGCAAATTACTCACTAATCATCACTCACTGACATTACTTGTTCAGATAATATATATTAAAGCTTCCGTATACGCCGCTTCTATCCTGTTCGTGAAGCATCATGGATTTTTCTTTGTCAAATATAAATTTATCTTTTATTTCTTTAGGCAGTACAAAATTATAAAGACCGCTCCTGAATATGATTACACTCTCGGAAGTTCCTGTTCTGTAAATCTCATTGAAAAGATTTATAAATTGTTCCTTTTTCATCCAGTCTACCGAGTCGAGAAGATTGAATTTCGTTACCGAATTATCAGGTCTTCCTGAGAGAAAATCATATTGAGACATATTTTTGATGGTTATTTTATTTATATTTTCTTTTAATATATCAAAATTTTTCTCTCTTAAATATCCCGGTGCGACTTCTCTGTTTAAATAACGGCCCATTATGACCATATGAAGGAAATAATTATCGTCTACCGGTATATCTCCTCCAAGCATACTGTCAAGAATATGTTCCACATAGGAGGAGAAATCTACATAATTGAATTTTTTCAGAAGATCTATCTGGTGTTTATGTATACCCATACAGGAAAGCTGGAACGGGTTGCCTGCAAAATATCTGCCTATAGGGCTCAGCATACGTGGTCTTATTTTTGTGCGATAATATTCTTCCTGATTGTCGGTATTGAGTATACCTTCTATGGTTCTTCTGCCTCCTACCATCAGTTTACTGTAAGTCCTGAGAACCCTGAGTGCAAGTCCAAGGTGGCCGCATCTGTAAAAGCCTTTCTGAAAGGATTTAATCTGTTTGTCCCAGAAACGTTTTGCTTCGTCTGATATATCCTGCCTGAGATATTTATTATAAGTACTTCTGTTATTCCGGGATTTGGCTTCACCAAAAAAGGTCCAGAAGGATTCATAATCGAGATTTTTAATGGCAGATATTTTTAATTCCAGAAGATAATTCTGGGTGGGATTAATATCAAGGGCATATATTAATTCAGGTGAACTGATGAGATAATCAAGGGCATTGCATCCTGCTGAAGTAATAGTTACTATAATATCATTATTGTTTATATTCCAGCCCTTTTTATCTACTTCAGGATCTTCCCATACCTGGTTAAATACAAGGCCGTTAAAAACCAGTTTCATCGAATATTTTTCTATTAATGCTTCTACTTCTCTTATTATTTTAGGTTTTTTCTTAATCAATTCATCTATTACATCAAGGTGAGAAATTTCTTCATAAGTAGCTTCTGATATGGCAGTACTCATCAACACAACTCCATTCTTACGTTATAGTCAGTTATGACTGACTGGAAAATTTTAAAGAGCATCGTCTATAAAATTTGGATTTCGCGAGTAAAATATCCCTCTCTATAAATAAAATATTAAAAATAGCTTTTATATATTCTAGGTAAATTCTTAAATTCCTTCTGCCATAGAAACTATAACATGTTAACAAAGATTTAAATTTTTATTAACAAATTTTTAATATGAGTCTAATAAAATAAAAATATAATATGTTTTAATCATTTGTTATGCAAGCAATATAAAAGGAGCATTTTATATTCCAATGAATGATGTATTGAAAGAAGCTCTTTATATTCTAAAAGAGAAGCAAAATAAAAACATAAATGCCTGTATAAATGAATTTATAAAAAACTATACTGTTTCTCCGGTATGTAAAAATAAACTGAACCTGACAGATAGACAGAAGACTGCCATAATTATGGTATCTATGCCTCCTGAAATATCAGCTCAGATACGGAAAGAATTTTCACAGGAAGAGATTCATGAAATTTCTTCAGAAATTGCTCTGTTGCCGGATATAACATCTGATATAAGAAACGCAGTAATAGAAGAGTTTATGACTAATTCTATTGATTTTGAAAAAAATAGCTGCTCTTATATTAACAGAGTTCTTTTAGATCATACTGCAGGGGATTACAGAATATACTTTAATCCCCGGGAAAAAAAGATCAGGGTCGCTATGGCTAAAGAATGGGCTTTAAATTTAGTTTTTATAGATGGAAATGAATTTTTATTTCATCTGATTTCTCCAACGAATAAACTGGCCTTCAGTAAAAATAAAATGAACCATGAATATATTATAAAATTTACCGCCGGTTTTTATTCTGCAGTCCTTGCTGTTTTTAAAGAAAAATTATTTTTTATGGTTTTTGACACAAGAAAATTTAATACAGAAATAGATCTTTTAGTGGTTTATTCTAAAAATGATTTAAGGCTTTATGTAAACAGAGAACTTCCTTTACAGGATGTCCTGACAGGTAATTTGATAAAGGAAAAAATAGTAAATAAGGACGAGATTCCCATGTCTCCGGGATATAATGGGAAAGAAGTTTTTATAGAAAAAGAAAAAGAGGCTTTTGAAAAGGAAGATTCTGATATTCAGTCAGACCTTGACCTGCAGTATAGTAATGATACCAGCGTGTGGTTTGAAAGAGCGATTTTTCTATATAAAGAAGGGGATTATGATGGATCTCTTAAATGTTGTGATAAAGCTCTGGAACTTGACCCCGACGATATGACTGCAATGACAAGGAAAGGTCTTATCTTCGGTATTCAGAGAAAATTTGAAGAATCCCTCAAATGCTATGATAAAGTTCTGGGTATAGATCCTGATGATGAAGTGGTGATGCTCCAAAAAGCAGCTGTCCTTACAAATCTGGAAAGATATGATGAAGCAATTTTTTATTGTACAAGGTTATTGATAAAAAATCCTGACAATTTTGAAGTACAGATGCTGAAAGGAAGATGCCTTTTTATCAAGGGAAGATATGAAGAAGCCATGATATATTTTAATGAAGCTCTTTCTAATAAAGGCGAAGATTTAAACCTCTATTTTTTTGAGTCCATCTGTAAAAGCCGGGATGGTAAAAAATATACAGAAAAAGAAAATAAAAAATATCTTATCGAAGAATATGAAAAATACTTTAAGGGAATGTACAATAAATACGTGGAGGAAAAGAGGAGAAAATTACAGAAGGAACATGATGAAAAAATAAAATGTATTGCCATTAAATGTGGCGTTTCTCCTGAAAAAGGTGAAAAAATACATCGTATCTGTACCTTATGCGGCCTCTCATCTGATGGAGCAAAAATACTTCTGGAAGAAAATGATTATGACGAAAGAAAAACATTGCAAAATATGATGAAGCCGAAAGAACTGGAGGATAAGTTAGAATATGTATGCAAAAGAACAAAGGTTTCTGAAGAGGAAGCGTTAAAAGTTCTGGAGGAAATGTATTATGATGAAATTGAAGCAGTTATGAATATAAAGAAAAAACAGAGAAAAAATAAAAAATTGAAAGCCCATCAAAATAGCAAAAATACAAATAAATTCCTCTCATTTTTTAAGAATAACCTCAAATATTTTTCTAACTTTCTTTCTTATATAAAAGGTAAATTTACTACAAAAGAGAAATAATAAATAGTGGACGGGGGGGATAGTGATGGGCAGTATTCTCCCTTCATAAATAAAAAAATTATGTATAAAAAATTTTTATCTTTACTTATATTTGTAACACTTATAGCTTACCTCACAGATTATAACATGTCAAAAAATGCCTATTATCTGAAAAAAGGGGGCATATTCTATTCTCAGAGCGGAAAAGCCTATCTTAAGACAGGTATGTCCAGAGCGGATCTGATAAAACTGGATAATATTAAACTTTTAAATTCCCTTACAATAGATTTTGATGGCGAAAAGGTTAAATATATATGGATAGATACTCCTGATATAAGAACTTCTGGAGGTATCGGCGTGGGGTCTTCCATAGAGAAATTAAGAAGATATCAGAAGGTTAGGTCTATAGGGGGAACTACAGAGGCCTACAGTCCTCCCTACAGCGGACTTATCTTCTGTTCGACCACGCAGAAAGGTTTAATAGACACAATACTGGTATGTGATCCCTCCGTGTCAAATGGTCTTTACACTTCCTCTATGAATTCTCCTGAAAACCAACCTTCTACCTATGTGAAATACGGCTCAGACAGAAGTGTAAATATGGCTTTTGACGAAATCGTAATAAATCTGTATCAAAAACTAAATATGAGGCCTTCTGCAATTCAGGAGATAATACTCCTTCCATCAAGAAGTGAAATAGGAGAAATGCATGCCCTTTACGGAGGCCCTTCAGGTTATGAAGCTACAAGTTTCTGCGTAAATGAACAGGGAGGAAGTGTCATATATAACCTCTATCAGGGAAGAATAGATCTTTGTTTTAAAGGGATTCTGGCTCATGAATACGGTCATGCCTGGCATTACAGATATACCGGGAAAAGTGAATTTGATCCTCTTATATCGGAAGGTTTCGCCGAATGGGTAAGATATTATTATGAAGGCACTTCTTTTATACCGAGAAATGAAAAAGATTATCTGAAAGGTCTGGAACTTTTCCTGGCAGTGGAGGAAATATCAGGCAGAGAAGGAGTATTTAAATATTTAAGTGACCATTCATGGAAGCCGAAAAATATTCCTTCTTTTAAAAAAACTAATTAATTCTTCTTTCTCTATTTTACCAGAAAAAAACATTTTTATGACATAGTGTTTTTTTATGACAGGTAATTTTACTTTTACTGGAAATTGCACTTAATTTTGTAAATCTATTAATTAGTGAATAGTGAGTAGTGAAAAGTAACTAAAATTTAATTTTTTTCACTTTTCACTTTTCACTCTGAATATTCTGTGATAAATTTCTTTTTCCATTGTATATAAAATTACCTGTCATTTTTAAACACAATCTTTTTATGACAGAGTAAAAATTACTTTTTTATCTATTGATTTTACAGAGACAAAGTAATAAAATAATCTTTATCTAATAACTATGACCGGTTCGGTCACAACAAAATATGAGAATTTGTTCCTCCCGTCATGCGTTACGCGTTACGCGTTACGATTCTCATATAAATTACCTGGAAAGGATGCAAATTATGACTTCGATAAATGCATTAAGATTTAACGATTACTCTGGGATTATGATATGTGATGAACAGAGAAGCTGGAATCCTGAAGATATGAAGATTTACGTATCAGATAAAATAAAACCTGTTATACCTCAGGAAATCATTGATGAAATAGGTCTTGTAGCTGCTTATGGAAACACAGGGACTTCCACAATAGGTGATGAAATAAAATTTACTATTTCCAGAAAGCTTCATGAGGAATATAAAAATTTAAAAGAAAAAAATGACGGAAAAATTCCTGAAAAATTTAAGACAATGGAAGACTTATCCGAACTGGTATTCAGTATAATTACTGGCATGAAGCATAACCATATATCACAGCAGATGAAAGGTCTTTACGGATTTGAATGTAATGATTATATAGCAGGAACTTATGAGAAAAAGGGAAAGAAAATAGAATTGAAAGATAAAGAAATACTGGAAGACTGCCAGAAATTTATGACGTGGAAAGGTTCTATCCCCGATACGAAATCAGTTTTTATGAATGCAGGAGTTCTTGCAGGTTATGATGATAGTAAAGGCTTTCGTATATTTCATTTCTCCATATGGAGAATGTATAAAGAAGAAGTTGACATTGCCTATGCTGCAGGCGGCTCCGGTTCTGATATGATGCAGCTTTATCTGAGTGAATTCCTTGCAGGAAAATCTCCTCATGAAAGGAGAGGGAATATTGACCCATGGGAAGGAGCACTTACTATGGTGAAAGCTCTGAACATGGCCTGTGAAAGGAATTTCGGCGTAGGGGGATATTATAATATAATACTTTTTAACGGGAAAAATCCAAAAAATAAGAGAATGATAGAAATAAATGACCACAGAGCAAGGCTGGCATCTGAAATAGGCATGGCACACCACAATGAACTCATATCCTTTGATACTGCAAGAGAACTGACAGGAAAACTTCTCTTTGAAGAATCTTCGTTTGAAGAAGTAAACAATCTTCTTTTTAGAAATTGTAAAAATGAGAAGGAACTGTTACATGTATTGAGAGGATATAAATAATCAATAAAAACAGCAGATCTCGTCCACCTGAACCATGCCGAGTTTTTCCGCCAGTTTTCTGGAAGGTTCATGGCTTTCTTCTGTAGTCCATGTGGGCCATTTATCCATAAGAAATAATTCCTTTATAAGTGCTGTGGCACATTTATAGGAGCCTTTTTTTCTCCTCCGCCATGGCACTGTATAAACACATATATCTGCATATCTGTCAGATATGGCATAAGTGCCGGCACAGGATAGTATCCTGTTTTTATCGAATATGCCGTATGATATTCCGTCTTTTAAAAACCTTTCTGAAGAAAGAAAATTCTTGAATATAAAAGAGGCATCACGGGGTAAAAGATCAAAAGATTTTCTGTCTTCAGGAGAAAGTTTTTTTACTTCATCAGGAAAAGATAAAAAGTCTGCAGGTCTGTCTTTGAAAGAATAGATTATATTTTTTATTACATGTCTGAAAATACCTGTGTTCATTACATTGGATTTAATGGATTCATCACACAGAAGAGTTCTTATGTCTTTTAATTGAACAAGAAAATCTTTAAGTTTCTCCTGATTTAGTTGCCCGAAAAGAAAAATATCTTTCAATTCTCCGGCAGGTAATAGAAGAAAACCTTTATGAAAATCTTTGTCCGTATATACATCACAGAGATTATTTTTCAGAAAAAAAAGAGGGACAGTATTTTTATAGTTTTCTTCTGTAAAGTAAATTATATCTCTGTAATAAATTTTATTCAGTTTTTTCATAAAGATTATCCTGTATTGTATTTACCGCTGGCACTACTAAGTGCTTATAACGGTAATTATTCCACTGGTTATAGTCGTGACGCGTAACACGTAACGCGAGGAGACCAGATTATCCGGTGTCGTATTTACTGCTGGCAGCACTAAGGAGTTGTCAGGAAATAACTACATCTTAATTACGATTTGTATCGTGACGCGTAACGCGTAACGCGTGACGCGAGGATGATAACCATTCTAACAATTTGCCGGAGTTATTTTTCCTGCAGTCCTAAGGAACTGTCTGAAAATAATTACATCATAGTTATAATTTATATCGTGATGCGTAAAGCGTAACGCGTGACGCGAGGGTACTTATTGTTCCAACAATTTGCCGGAGTTATTTTTCTTAAAGTCCTAAGTACCGTAAAAGATAAATTAGTAACTAAAATCTTATATATCGTGACTCGTAACGTGTAACGCGTCACGGGAACGAAAACCTCATGTCTACAAATGATCTAATTTTTTTCGGTGACTCTTTTTCCTGGAGCGGTAATAAGAAATTTATTTTTCAAATTACGGGAACAGAGCAGTGAGTAAGAGAATAAACTCACTACTCACTGCTCACGACTCACTTTTTTACCAGATAAAATCTCATAATAGTTTTACCTATCTGAAGTACGGACGTATCTCTTATAAATGCTGTAGTCACAGGCTGTTCATTGATAAATGTTCCATGTTTACTTCCCTGGTCAGAAACTACTACCTCGCCGTCTTTAAGGTAAATATAGGCATGGTTTCGTGATACTGTTTCATCTTTGCTCAGGATAATATTGCATTCAGGATTACGGCCAATGCTTACAAGGGGCAGTTTCAGATCGAAACTTTCGCCTCCATGAGCTCCGCTGTCCACTACAAGACGTCCCCATGCTTCTCCTTCGGAAAGAAGTGTTGTTGCAGCAATAATAGAAGCTTCATCTATCATTGCAGTGGGAGGAGGAACAGAAGACGGCGGTGGTGCCTGGTAAGACGGCGGTGGTGCCTGGTAAGACTGAGACGGTGCTGGCATAATAACAGGAGAAGGGGTTATATCCACAGGAACTCCTCCTGAAGTAAAGGTGCTTATATATCTATGAATAACATCCCATGTCTGTTTTATGAGTTTACTCTGTTCATATACGCCGAAACCGGCTGATATAAGTGTGGGCCAGAATACTATATAGCCTATGGCAGCGGCTCCTGCTTTGTCAGCCCAGTTGGCACCTCCCACTTCTATAAGCAAATATGCATCCTGCTGATTGATTGATACTGTTATGGCAGAGGACATGCCAACAACTGTCCTTAAAAATCCTTCTTTCCTTGCCTGAATTATTAATCCTCCGAACTGGGTTTTTAACATCTGTGTTTCAAAGCCCAGGGATTGATACCATGTGTCAAGGGATGATGCCAGCTGCATTACAGGGAAATTTTTAACAGGGTAAGATCTTTTTTCCATATATTATCTCCTTTCTCATTCGTAACACGTGATGCGTGATGCGTCACAATATATAGTGACTGTTAATTTTAAACATATAAAATATAAAAATATTTTAACAGAAAATTTAATAATTTACTACTATTTTTTTGGACGATTTCCAGGATTGTATATGTGAATATTTTATGATAAAATGTTTTAACTGAATTACAGTGGAAATAGTTGGCTTTACAGGCGAAAAGCGAGTGTCTCGCAGGGGCGTTTTATTAAATATCCTGGAAATGAAATACCCGTTACGAACCACCTGTCACGGGTCACAATTATATTCTGGAGCTTTAAACAATGAAAGATCAATTTAATTTTATAATCTCTGCAGAAAGCGAAGAATTTGAGAATAACTATATAATGAAATACAGATGTACCTGTGGCGGGAAATATCAGATTCTTCTCAGAGAAAAACTACCTGAAAATGATGTCATATACAATGTCGTAAAAACCATGTGTGTAGAATGCAATAAATCGGGAGAATTTCTTTTTGATATAACAGAAAGAGAAAATAAAAAAAGAAAGCTCGATAGCAAATTATCTCATGTTCGCAGTACCCTTAAAGATTTCAGGGGTGAGAGAAGCAAACCTTCAACTCCTTCTTCAAGCATAAACATTCTTTCAGGTGTGGCCAGAGAAATAGAAGATGCCTTTATTTCTGTCAACGAACTTCCTGCAGGACCGGTAAATCTTCAGGAAATAGCCAGGTCTCTTATGGGAGAGTCTGAAAAACCTGTAAGAAAAAAAGAAGATGATTCTAAAGTAATGCAGGAATTAAATAATGTGAAATTTTTATATGCCCAGGCAATGATGAAAATAAAATATGTGGAAGAAGAAAACAAGCTTCTCCATATTCTGGAAGAAAATTTAAATAAAAAAGAAAAAGAAATAAGAAAACTGCAGAATAACATAGCTGAACTGACTCTTGAGATAGATAAAAGAGTAAGTGAATATAACAAACTGCAGCAAAAGCTTTCAGAAAAAGATGATGAACTGGAAGCATATAAAAAAATGATGGAAGACAGGAAAAAGGGTGGCTGGAGGAAACTGCTTGGAGGGAAATAAATATCGTGAGAAACTCCTTCTCTTACCAATACTTTTAATGTCTCTTTTTCTTTACACCTGGAGAGCAGGCGACATTGTATTTGTTGATGAAGATGAAGCAAGATATGCGCAGGCAGCCAGCGAAATGGTTGAAAGCGGCGACTGGCTCACACCTCATCTGAATTTTGAAGCATTTCATGATAAACAGCCTCTTGTTTACTGGCTGAATGCCATATGTTTTCTCCTCTTCGGCAGGAATGAATTCTCCGTAAGAATATGGCATTCCCTTATGGCAGTGGCAGGCGTATATGTCGTATATCTTATCGGACGTGAACTGTTTGACAGTAAAACAGGTCTCCTGTCTTCTGCAATTTTTGCTACAGGTCTCTTCTATTTCTACCAGTCCCGTTCACCTCTTATGGATATACCTCTCAATCTCTTTATTTCTCTGGCTTTTTATTGTTTCATAGTTTTTACGAAGACCGGTAAAGTGTTCTATAATTATCTCTTCTGGGCATGTCTGGGACTTGCAGTCATGACAAAAGGCCTTGTCGGTCTTGTTTTACCATGTATGATTACAGGGATTTTCCTTGTAATTAAATATAAAAAAAATTTTTTCTCTTATATGAGAAAATATTTCCTTCATATTGCGGGAGGCATTGGCGTTTTTCTCCTGATTGCCGCTCCCTGGCATATTATAGAATATTATCTTCATGGCAATATATTTATAGAAAATGTATTTATGAAACTTACCTTTAGAAGATATTTCATGGGCGACGGAGCCGTTGTTCCGTCCCATAATTTCTTTACTCATTTTATTACAATTTTATACGGTTCTCTTCCATGGTCGGGATTTCTTTTACCGGGTATCATTTTATTATTAAAAGATAAAGATCAGTGGGGAAGAAGAAATTTTATATTCATATGGATTCTCACGGTATTTCTTTTATTTTCTATATCTGCACCCAAAAGAATAAGGTATATTATGCCTATGTTCCCTGCCTTATCATTGGTTGCCGGATATCTATGGAATAAATATTTCTCTGAGGATTCTATAAAAAAATATATGAATCTTTCTGCTGTTCTCTCTTTACCACTCGGTATTTTAATATTTCTGGCAATTCTCTTTGCGAAAATGAAATTTCCCGAAGATTATGAAAGATTCTCTTATTTCTGTGTCCCTCCTCTTTTAATACTTGCTTTTGCCATAGTAATTCCTTCTGTTATGATATTTTTCAAGCGTAAAAAATCTGCTTTTATGGCTTTTATCATATTGACTTTCTGTTCTTACAGTTTTCTCGTATGGTCTTCAGGTGAATATTTCAATCAGGTAAAACCTGTTAAAAGTCTTTCATTGATGATAAATGAACAGATTAAAAAAGGAGACAGAGTAGGAAGTTTTGTTAATCTCCATCCGAGCCTTATATTTTACACTGACCATAAGGTTGAATATTTGCTTACAAGAGAAGAACTGGCTGAATTTTTTGCTTCGAAAGATCATGTATTCTGCGTGGCAGAAACAGTGGATTTACAGGTAAAGGAATTCGGAGATTTTTATAAAGTACCTGTTTTTATACTTGAAGAACAGGCAGGGTTTTTATTACTATCTAACAGGAAGGAATAGAGAGAGTGATATAGAATTTAAGGTCGTGAGTCGGGAAAAGTGAAAAGTGAAAAGTGAGTGGTGAGTCGTAGGGGCGAACACTGTTCGCCCGGTACCCGGTGAAACCACCCGTCACGCGTCACGCGTCACGCGTCACGCCTGACGAACCACTGACCAACGGAAGGAGTTTGTTGAAAATGAAAAAAATATTGATTTTGTCTTTTCTACTATTGTTTTGTATACATAGTTTTGTCCTGGCTGCCACCAGTATGGAGTCAAAGCTTGCAAGTGAACTTGCACGAATTAACGGAATAAAAATGGCACGAATAAGTTTTACCCTTGAAGAAGGTATTGTTACAGGCGCCGAGGTGAATATAAGGTCTAAAGCAGGTTGTAAATTTACTAAAGAACAGAAAAGCGTAATAAAGAGTTTTGTTGCATCTTCCGCTCCCGGACTTACTGTGGAGAATGTACTTTTAAATATATCTGAAGATCCTGTCATATCTTTTGCCACAAATCTTGTTTTCTCAAAATCACCTGAAACAGAGAAAAAACTTGCCACAAAGCTGGCAGGTCTGATGGAAGTAAAAGAGATTTATGTAAATTTCACAGGTTCAGAAAAGAATTTTCTCGGAGAATATCCGGTACAGCCGAAAGCTGCCATACTCGTAAAATTACCTGCCAACTTTGAATTTGATGATAAAAAGATTTTTTCCATAGTAAACTCTCTCTGCAAATCGGTTCAGGACCTGTCAATAGAAAATGTTATGATAATTGACACAGGAGGAAAGAATGTTTTTCAGATGATTAAATAGTCGGTTCAATCTTCAAGCAATCGTAAATTCTTTTAAATAAAACGAAATATCTATATATTTTGAATAAAATCTAAAATCCTTATCAGTTGTGAAAATCTGTAAATTATATTTCTCTGCTACGGCACATATTAAAAAATCTATATGAGAACCCTGTATGCCATTACTCCGGCACAGATTATAAAATTCTGCGGCTCTTTCATATTCTATATAACTAACAGACAAATCTTCAAAAGCTCTTAAAAGTTCTTTCAGCTTTTTGAATTGTGCAGGATTGGAAATGCCAGAAAGTATTTCCTGTCTGATAGGGCCTATAATAACGGCTTTTGTTTCTATGATTAATTCTTTTAAAGCATCCTGAAGAACACGTTCTTCAGGGGAAAGTCCATTTTTGTTTCTTCTTAAAGCAAGAGACCATACAGAAGTATCAATCAGCACATTCATTTCTTTTTCTGCCTTTTTTGTAATTATAATCAGGATCGTAATCGATTTTTTCGAAAAAATTTATAATTTTTAGCTGTTTCCTCTTCTGTATATACTCTTTCAGAGCTTCAGTAACAGCTTCTTTTTTTGTTTTATGGCATCCTATGCTCTGTGCTTCAAGAATTAAGTTGTCGTCAATTGCGAGATTTGTAGGCACATAAATCACCTTCTTTCACACATTATTATACACTAAACAATGTGTAAAAACAAGAGGAGGTATTTCAGAATATTACAATTATCCTGACATTGTCATATTACCTGCTTTGATAAAATAGTTATTAGCGATTAGCTTTAATTATTACTCGAAAGCTAACTGCTAACTGCCAATTGCTATTTTATTAAATGTGACATTGTCAAGTTATTATATCATATTCCATATTCAGGCCATTTATAGATAAATTTTTTTTATGGTCTTACTGTTGGTTTTTGTCGCGCTTGCTATCCAACCCCCAATTTGCGGGATTTGTTTTTCTTGCAGTCCTTAATAAACAAGACCTTTACTTAAATAAATAGCCATGACAATACATGTATGCATAAAAGTGGAAAGGCCTATGCCTTTTGTCTCAAGTGATGCTCTTCCGAAGATCCATCCTATAAAGGTATATATAATCAATATGCCTGTCTGAATGAGTAATCCTATAAAGAATCCTTTCGTGTCACCTGACGAAAGGGCAACAGACAGGTAGATAAACTGTGAGTGGAACAGGCCGAATAAAAGTGCCTGAAGGTAATTTGCATATTTCTCATCTATAACTGATTTAAAACGGCTCAAAAATATGCCTCTGAATAAAAGTTCCTCTATGAACGAATTATTAAGGGCACCGAGAAACAGGGGGATAATCATATAGAGATTCTGTAATACGAGCCCTCCTTTATGTCTCAGGAGGAAAGCCATGATGCTGAATATGAAAAAATAACCTGCCAGTTTCAGGGCTATATATTTCCATGGCACAGGTCTTTTAGGGTCAAGGAAACCGGATATATAATTTATATTACCTCCATACAGTGTGGAACCTTCTCTTTGAAAAGGGGTGCGGAAAAATACTATTAACATGAATATAAGGCCGATATATTGATGGGAACGATGAAGGAAATACATGTTTATATTATTAATCCAGTGAGAAGTCCATGTAGAGCCGGGTGGCACAGGAATGGCAAAATGAATGAATTGATAGAATATTTCTATGAAAAAATATCCGGCACCACAGATCTGAAGGGTATATAAAACAGAGTTTACAGAACTTTTTACAGGGAGAAACATAAAGATTAACATGAGTAAACATAAGAGAAACATAAAGATAATGCATAATTCCGGCGGAAAGAGCAGTCCGCTGTATAAGAGATTATTCATTGATATTATATCTACCAAAGATAATCGTCCTGACGGTATTTTTACACAGAGATAAATTATAACAGACACAGCCAGAGGTATAAGAGAAGTGAGAAAAATTTTTCTCTTTTCATTATTTTCATTCATAATTTTTTACAGAATTGTGCCAGAAACCCTCGCTAATTACAGGTCAGGTTATTGACCTTTTTCTTTCTCCATTTTCTTCAGTTCATTTTCAGAAAAATTTCTTATCTGTCTGAGTAATTCTCTTATAATCAGATTACTCTCTTTTTCAATCATTTCTCCCAGTTTTTTTGTAAAATTTCTGTACAATTCAGGCCCTTCTTTACCGAGAGCTTTATCTTTACAGGCTCCTGCAAGCTTATAAAAAGCATCTGCTCCGAGAGTGGTTTTAAGTTTTATAGTATTTTTAGCTTCTTCCAGGGCAAGGTCAAAACGGTCCATATCTATGTATAAACTTACCAGATAGTAATGAGGATAAGGGTTTTCCGGATATATATACATGGCTTTGACAAATTTCTCTTTTCCTTCTTCCAGCCTTCCTCTGGACTGTAATAATTTACCATATTCTATATAGGTATCAAATTTCGCCTCCGTAAGTTTTTTACCCCATGTCCTGTCTTCCGAACGTTCTTCGAGAGCTATAGCTTTATCGAATTTTGTCAGTGCTTTAATAAATTCACCTTTTCCTCTGTACGCAATGGCGGTGTAATAATAAATCTCTATGGAAGCAGGATATAATTCGTCGGCAGTCCTGAGTTTATCAATAGCGAGGCCGTATTGTTTCTGTGTTATATATATTTTTCCCAGTAATAAATAAGGGGCATAATGTTTCTGATTTATCTCCAGAGCTTTCTGTGCCTCTTCTGCAGCAAGGACTGCTTTCCCGTGGTTCAGATAATTTTCACCTTTTGAGATGTGCCTCATAAGCCTTGCTTCCGGAGAAAAATATATGATAACACCTGCCAGTATAAAGAGAAAACATATTATTGTAAGAATTATAAATATTTTTTTACCCATATTTATATTATAATCAAAAAAAGCCTTCTATACAATAAAATTATCAGAATCTCTTTACATTTTATTAATTTGTCGTGAAATTATTATATATACATAATAAAATCGTTCCTCCCGCATTACGCGTTACGATTTTAATCAGAACGGGGATTTTTATGACATACAGAGATATATATTCATCTTTTAATAATGATATAAAGATACTTGAATATAGAGCAAAGACAGATAAAAAAATAGAAGACCTTCTGCCTGTAGTGAAGACAAAACTCGGTTATTACGAAAAAGAAATGAGAGAGATGGACATTCTGGAAAAAACAGAAGAAGGGCTTAACCGGTATATGACAACAGATTACCAGAGAATAATATCGGAACTCAGGAGAAAGGTAATATACAGGCTGAATGTGCTGGTAAAACTTGCCTCTGAAATAGAAGCTATATTTACAGAAGCGGAAAACAAGAGTTCTTTTTAGCTTTCGGCTGTCAGCAGTCAGCTTTTATGGAATTACATAAAATGTTTTTTCAAAAAATCGGAAATATCTTTTTTGAATTCTTCTCTGTCGAAAAGTAAAGCATTCTTTCTGCACTCTTCAGGAGAGAAGGTCATGGATTCAAATTCTATGACACTGTTTTGAAGTGCTTCTTCAGTCTGTTCTTTAAAAAAGTGGCCTGTAATACCTTCTTTTACTGTTTCCATTGCTCCTCCTGCGAAGAAAGCTATGACAGGTCTGCCGCATGACTGGGCTTCTACCGGGACAATACCGAAATCTTCATTTCCCGGAAATATAAGAGCCCTGCAGTGTTGATAATAATGTCTTATTTCTTCATCGGAACGCCATCCCAAAAATTTTATATTATCTTCTGCCATGAGTTTTAATTTATTCATTTCCGGCCCTTCTCCTATAATAATCAGTTCTTTTTTTAATCTGTTAAATGCTTTGACTGCCAGGTCTATTCTTTTATATGGTACAAGGGCAGATAATGCAAGGTAATAATCACCATGTCTATTACCGGAAGGAACAAAAAAATTCGTATCTACAGGGGGATATATTACCGCTGAATCACGGTTGTAATAAGTTTTTATTTTCTTCTGTATGTTTTTTGAATTTCCTATGAAATAATCTGCTCTCTTTGATGTCTTTATATCCCACTGTCTGAGTATTCCCATCATAAAGGAAAATATCCATTTTACAGGCTGCCATGTATCTTTAAAATAATCATCAAAGAGATCATAGGCATATCTTACCGGAGAATTACAGTAACAGACATGAACAGTGGGAGGAGAGGTTATAATGGATTTTATCACGCAGTGACTCACGGTTATGACAAGATCGTAACCGGAAAAATTGAAACTTTCTACGGCAAAAGGCATAAGGGGAAGATAGAGTTTATATAATTTTTTTGAGAAAGGAAGCTTCTGTATAAAAGAAGTAAATACTTTTCTTTCTTTCAGCAGAGAAGAAAGGCGGTTCAGATCACATACGATTACATAAAAATCTGCGGAAGGAAAAAGCTCGAATAAACACTCTAAAACCTTTTCTCCGCCTCTCATGGAGAACATCCAGTCATGGGCAATTGCTATTTTCATGGGTTATGTTCCAATCTTAGAATCGTGACGCGTGACGCGTAACGCGTGACGCGTGGTTCGTGATGCGTGATGCGTGATGCGTGATGCGTGATGCGTGGTTCGTATTTTCACCGGTACCGGGCGAATACAAGAGGGTACCCCTACTCACTATTCACTACTCACTACTCACTACTCACTACTCACTATTCACTATTCACTACTCACTACTCACTACTCACTACTCACTACTCACTACTCACTCTTCACTACTCACTTTTCACTCTTCCAATCCCTCAGAATAGACTTAAACTCATTACAGTACTGTTTGAATATAGAAAAATCCATATACTCATTAAGATATATATAAGAATCAGGATCGAAATCAAAAAAAAGCGTAAAACTTTTAACGACAGACCAGTCTTTCAGGTTATCTCTTACAAAACCTCCGGATTTTGCATATTCCCAGAGCGGTGTTCCGGGGAAAGGTCTTAACGGTGATATCTGGACAGAATGAAGTTTCCCTCTGTTATGTTCAAGAAAATTACAGATTTTACGAAGATCTTCTTCTTTTTCCCGGGGAAGTCCTATCATAAAGGAAAGACTCAGTTTTATTCCGTATTCATTGCACAGGTCAACTGCTCTCTGATGATATGAGAAACCGTCATTTTTTGCAGATTCCATGGTCACACCTGACTGGGTGCCCAGAGAAATTTCCACTGTATTCAGTCTTTTTAATTCTTTTATTATCGGTTCATCTATAAATTCGGTTCTGCCATAGGCAAAAAAATCAAAGTTACCTGTAAGCCCTTCTTCTGATATTTTATCGGATATGGCCTTTATTCTCAACCTGTCTGAAATAAAAAGATCATCAAAGAAAATTACATAGTTGTTTTTTAAAATATTACATGCTTCTTTAATTTCTTCCACTACATAACCGGGGGAATTGGTTCTGTATCCTTTCCATACTCCCGGCGTGGAACAGAAGAAACATTTAAATTTACAGCCTCTTGACGTTATAATATGTGTTATTGAACCGGGAGAGATGAGATTTCTGTCAGGCATGGGGATTGTGTCCAGATTTTCTATACCACATCTCCGGCGATTTACCGTTACTGTTCCTTTTTCATTATGAAAACATATGCCGTCTATATTATAAAGATCTTTAACAGGGAAAGAACCATTGTCTCTGTAAAGTCCCAGAAGTTCCAGAAAAGTGACTTCTCCTTCTCCTGTAACTCCTATGTCAAATTCCTCCGGTAATCCTGAAGGAATGGCAGAGATATGAGGCCCTCCGGTTATTACAGGGATATTGCTATTTGAACTTTTTATCTTTCCCGCAAGTTCTGTGGCGTAACTGAAACTTTCCGTTACAGAGGATATACCTATTATATCAGGGGTATTTTCACCGTGAAGGTCAATATTGTTTAAATTATCGCTGATAACAAAATCTACATGTCCGGAGAAGTGTTTTTTTGTAAAGGCTATAATATACAGAAAACCCAGAGGAGGACACATTCTTCTCATAAAATGTTCCAGTCCCCCTCCTTTAGCAACAGGCGCATTGGCTGCTAAAAGAACTACTTTCAAGCCGAACACTCCTTAATATTAAATTATTTTGGTTCCTTTACATCCTCGGATCTGTCATCAGGATCATTGGATATACCAAAACAGGTCTTCATTTTACTCACCTTCCTTTCCTTTTCAATTATATCATAAATCTGTTTGAAATTCTACTTTTTACAGAATGAATATATGTCTTTATGACAATCAATTTTGTTTTCTTCTAAATTCTCCTCCGGAAGATTTAATGATTAATTTAACCAGATTTCTTGCCAGAAAAAATCTAAAAATTATCCTTTATAATTTTGAATCCAAAAATCTAAAAAATTTCATAGATGGTACCTATATAAAAATTTTAGAAGGAAATAAAGTGATAAAGAAAGATGATATAGTCTGCACAGTCATAAGAAATTTTGATGACTCTTTAAAAATATCTTGTTCTCATTATCCTCAGGAAATAAATATAGTTTTGTATAGAAATAAACAATTGATTTTTTCGGTGGGATGTGGGGGTAATGGGAACTTTACAATCGATTTGACAAGTTTTTTAGAAAATAATAACCTTAAAATTGTTCCTAATAACGATATAAAAGTCCCTGAAATAACAGAGGGTAGATAATCACATAATTCATTGTGTTTTTATGCAGGTTCCCTAATTTTCTGAAGACTTCAGAATAGGCATTATATAAAGGAAAAAAGGTCAAGAAAAATTTGTCATAGAGCAGAGACAAATTGTTTAAAAAATAGCTTATGAGAAGCATCCAGAAAGGTTTGTGAAAAAATTTCCAACTTCATTGCAGGTGCCAACTCCAGTGTGGATAAATCCACCAGAAAAATTGCTGAAAGGGAGGGGATACTTACTTTTACATCGGGATCTGCCTCAAAATATTGACAATTTCCGCCTGTTTTGCCTATCCCCGCGAAAAGGCCACTAGATGAACATACCGCATTTAGAGTAGTTCTAAAAAGTTTTGTCCTAAAGTTTCTCTACATACTCGCAATAGGTAAATAGCTACTTAGTACCGTAACAGGTAAATTCGTAACCATTTATAAATTATTTAGTGAGTAGT
>CAYSLJ010000069.1:0-36061 GCA_964431735.1 uncultured Synergistia bacterium
TTTTCACTCTGAATATTCTATAACAAATTTCTTTTTCCCTTGTATGTAAAATCATCTGTCATTTTTAAACGCAATTAATTAACATTTTATTAACAAAATATAATTGCTATAAAGAATTAAAAAGTTTATAATAAAAAAAATAAGGAGGGGAATTTATGAAAATAGGTATTGGATTCAAATTTATTATAACAGTAGGTACATGCCAGATTACATGAAAGAGTATTTGCAAGAATAATACGTTTCAGATGCACGTTTTTTAAAGGTCCACAGGTAAGAGGATTGAAAAATCCTTCTTTCTTAAGAACATCCAGATTGTAGAGATTGTCTTCTATGTAATTTTCCGGATAAGTAAACTCTTTAAAATCCTTACCATTATTAAAATCTTTCAGAAAATTATCAAATTGCCTGTCATACTCGATTAAGGTAAGACTCGAAGGAAACATATAAAGAGATTTTTCCATATCCAGATCTATTTTTATCCATTCGAAATTTTCATTAATATCCTTCATCACAAAATCCTATATCTTTCCATAATAATGTTTCAGGTTCCTGGTTCTGGAGTTTCTTAACTCATCACCCGGCACCCCGGGCAACTAATAGATTTATTAAATCAAGTGCAATTTTCAGTAAAAGTGAATATACCTGTCGTAAAAAAACACTATGGAAAAAAATATTACTTGCTCACTTTTCCTTCCACACCTTCAATAAACCAGTTCATCTCCAGAAGTTCTTTATCTGTCACTTTTTTATCTTTTTCTATCTTTACTTTTCCATCTTGCCCTTTGATTGGGCCGGCAAATAGTTCAAGTTTTCCATCTATTATATCTTTTTTTTCTTTTTCCACCAGTTTCTTTACATCTTCCGGAACCATAGATGCTACAGGAGCAAGATCTACAACACCTGATTTCATACCTTCCCAGTAAGAAGAACTTTTCCATGTACCGTTATAGACTTCTGTTGCAGTTTTAACATAAAATGGTGTCCAGTTCCATACAGGTGATGTAAGATGTGCTTTAGGAGCGAATTTGCTCATGTCACAATTATAACCTATAGAATATACACCTTTTGCTTCTGCTGCCTGCTGAGGCGCGGCAGTATCCTGATGCTGTGCTATGACATCTGCACCTGTATCAAGAAGACTTTCTGCTGCTTCTTTTTCTTTTCCGGGATCATACCATGTATAGGTCCATACTACATGAACTTTAGCCTCTGGATTTACCTTTCTTACTCCCAGGGTAAAGGCATTAATACCTCTTATTACTTCCGGAATCGGGTGGGCAGCTACATATCCTATTTTGTTGGATTCTGTCATTTTTCCCGCTACAATACCTGAGAGATACCTTGGTTCTTCTATGCGGCCAAAATAATTACCGAGATTAGATGAAATTTTATAACCGGAACAGTGCTCAAATACAACATCAGGATATTTCTTTGCCACATTTTCCATTGCATCCATATAGCCGAAACTTGTACCAAAAATAAGTTTACACCCCTTTTCACAGAGACCGGTAAAAATCCTTTCTGCATCAGAGCCTTCCGGCACACTTTCTATATAAGTGGTTTCAACAAAATCCAGCTGTTTTTCCATTTCCTTTCTGCCTTTATCATGGGCAAAGGTCCATCCTGCATCACCTACAGGACCGACATAAACAAAGGCTACCTTGAGTTTCTTTTTTTCCGGTTGAGTTGATCTTTCTTTCGGCTGACAGGAACATAAAACAAGTAACATAAGAATTGATAAAATTAAAATGATTTTCTTCATAAAAAAAATAACCTCCTGAAATTTTTCATATAGTATAATTTTGTTTATTATAAACCATACTAAATATATTATTCGACGAAAGTTGATTATTCCTTTTGTTGATGATTTTTTTATAGAGTGACCATTATTAGAATTTTCTAACTGTATTTTAATCCAATTTTAAAGTTTATCTGATACAATTCAAATAAAGCTTATTTGAACAGGAGGTATAGATAAATGTCAACCTATTCTCTTATAGATAGTGGTAATACGGTAATAAGCAGTGATTTGAAGAATTTTATTGTTCAGGTGGCAAATTCTTCACTGAAAACCGAAATACTTGAGTTTATTTATTATAACCCTAACAGTGTCTTTGATTCATATCTACTGGCTTTAGAGCTTGAGAGAAAGGAAGAACAGATAAAAAGAGCTTTAAGTGATTTTGTAGAAGCAAACCTTCTTTCTCCTGTAGAAAACATAAGCGAAGCTTATTACATTCCTGTAAAAAACAGCAGGTTTCTTGCTTTATTAAATAAATTTGTTAAATTATATAGCAGCCCCAACGGAAGACAGATAATCTGTTCTATAATCATTGATAGAGGAAATGAGAATCATCTTTATAAAACGTCTGATATGGTAACATTAAACCTTAATTGATTTTGTATTTTTCCGCTATAGATGAATTTGTTCTCTAATCTTTTTTTTCTATAGTACTGATGATTTTTTTTATTTCTCCAGCATATTCACCATCGGGGTTCAGTGTAAGGTATATCTTAAAATCCTTTACTGCTTCTTTTTCTTTTCCCTGCTTTTTATATGTAAGTCCTGACAGATAATAAATTTTACTGTAAGAAGGATCTATATACTTTGCCCTGTTGAGATAATAAATAGCGTCACTGAAGTTATCCTGTTTGAAATATATAAAAGCTGTGTTGAAAAAAGCTTCTATGCAGACAGGATCAAATTCTATGGTTTTAAGAAAATATTTCCGTGCTGTGTCGAAATTTTTTTTGTGTAAAAGCACGTTCCCCATGCCTGAATATCCCCGTCCATCTTCAGGATTTATATTTATAATTTTTATATAATATGCTTCTGCATCATTGTAATTCATGTTATCTATAGATTCTTTTGCTTTTCTGAGTAATATTTCAATATCGCCTTTTTTTGGGTATGATCTGTTTTGAGAATTTATTTTTTTTAGCCATCCTCTGCATATACCGGTAACTGCATCATCTTTTGATGCAAGAGCTTTCCTGAATGTCTCTTCTGCTTCCAGAATATCTCCTGCTCTGTAAAAGGCTTCTCCCAGCAAAATATATGCCTGAAATAAGTCATTTTTTAATTCAATAGATTTTTTTAGATAATGTATAGCTTCTTTTATATTATTTTTTATAAGATATAATTTACCTTTTTCCATGAAAGCTTCAGGATAATCCTTTTTTGTCATCACTGCTTTGTCTATATAAAATTCTGCCCTGACCTGATCCAGAGGAATATAAGCTTTACCCAGCCAGTAAAGACTTTCCGGCCTGTCCGGATTTATTTTTACTGCTTCTGTAAAACATTCGAGAGCATTATAGTAATCGTAGTTTTTTATGGCTTTTTTCCCTTTATTTATAAATCCGTTATAGAGCATTACTCTCGATAGATGCATATAAACCCCTGTTATGAATGTCAGTGCACAGAGAGATATAATAGTATATATTAAAAATTTTGTATATTTCTTATCCTTTTTTTTTATTTTACCTGATTTTTCTATACGCCATTCGTTCAAATATTCTGGTTCTAAATGATTAATAGCTTTTTCCAGTTCAGATTGAATTTTCGGATCAGTCTGTTTTTTTAAAAATTCAAAAATCTGTGGAAGGGATTCCTGTTCACCTATGTTCAACAGACATAATGCGGCTCTTAAGCCTAAATGTCCATCTTTATCTGAAAGAATCTGGATTAAAGATTCATATGATGAAGAATGTTTAAATCGTTCCACTACATTCATCGCTTTATATTTAATGTGCTGGTCATTGTCTGTAATAAGTTTATTAAAAATTTCAATTACTCTTTCATCGTGAAACTTACTTAAAAAATCAACAGCTTCTCTTTTGACTGTTAGATCATGTTCATTTAATACCAGTTTTATCAGTGGTTCTACCATATTACTTTTTTCCTCATGACATTTCAGGGTTCTTATTACTATATAACGCCAGTATGAATCTTCTACTGTAAGCTGGTTTAACAGCAGTTCCACTGTTGTGTTCTCTTCCTTTACAGATATGGGGACAGTCGTTTTTCTTAAAAGGGCTTCTTTCATATCCATAGCAGACTGAAATCTATCGGAAATCTCCATTTTGACAGATCTTGTCACAATATTTCTTATGTCTTCGGAAAGATCAGGTCTTATATGTTCCATAGGCTCAAAAGTGAAAGGCATGGGGGCTATGCCTGTGAGAAGATGATACATAGTGGCTCCGAGAGCATATATATCGCTTCCTGGTTCAGGTTTTCCCCTGTATTGTTCCGGAGCCATATAGCCCATTGTACCTACAGAGGTTATAGTCTTTATTTGATTGGCTTCCGAAGTAATGGTTCTTGCTATGCCAAAGTCTATAAGGAGAATTTTTTTATCTGATTTTCTGAGCATTATATTTGAAGGTTTTGTATCTCTGTATATTACAGGTGGATTGTTGTTATGCAGGTAATGAAAGATATCGCAGATTTGTAATGACCAGTTTGTGACATCTTCCTCGGTAAATCCTTCTTTATATTCCTCAAGTAGTATACTCTCCAGATCTTTTCCTTCGATATAATCCATAACCAGATAATGTCTGTTTTTTAAAGAAAAATAATCTATAACCCTTGGAAGACCGGGATGTCTGAGCTGAGTCAGTATCGTCGCTTCCCTGTCAAAACGGTTGAAAGCCAGTTTGTAATCTTCATCATCACCTGATATATTTACCAGTTCTTTAATTGCACATACATTGGTCAGACGGGTGTCTTCTGCTTTGTAGACCGCTCCCATTCCTCCTGTTTTTATCAAATCTACAATTTTATATCTGTTTAAAAGTATAGAACCTGAAGTGAGAAGTAAGTTGTTTTTTTGCTCTATAAATTTATTAGAACCACATATTTCACAGGGTTGTGCAGGGTTGTTATGGCTTTTTCTACAAATACTGCAAATTAAATTCATAAGAGATTAAGCCCCATAAAAACTCAAGCGGTTTATTTTATTACCGCTTCACGTAAAAGAGTATACTGAAAAATTATGTATCATAATACTGAAATAACGGTTTGACTCCAGTCACATGTTACGTATTGCCCGTTACGAGAGCATATATGTATTATTTATGTTCACTACAGTAATAGTATAACATAGTTTTACAATTTTAAAAAGATTGTGTTGAAAAATGACAGGCTATTGATAGTGTTTTTTTACGATATATACTTTCACTTTTACTGGAAATTGCACTTGATTTTGTAAATCTATTAATTCGTGAATAGTGAGTAGTGAATAGTGAAAAGTAAGTAAAATCTATTTTTTTCACTTTTCATTCTGAATATTCTGTGATAAATTTCTTTTTCCATTGTATATAAAATCATGTATATAAAATCACCTGTCATTTTTAAACACAATCAAACTTGTTCTTTCTATTTTTCTATGATATAATTTACCCATGAAACATGAAGAATTAAAACCACTCAATATACTTTCCGGTATCTATTCACCTTTTAATAGATTCAATGGCAGTGTTGTATTCTGTAATAATCTTTATGAGGAAATGCTCGAAAAGGGATGTACTGTAAATTTTATAGGTCTGAAGACTTCAGACCTTATGGAAACCAGAATGAAACTCACCCTGATGGAAGGTACTCTGACAGGAGATGCAGATACACCGGCTTTTAATAAAGCAGTAGAGGATATGAAAGGGGCCTTTTTATATATACTGAATAATAAACCGATAGATATAGTTCACTGTCAGCATCTTACTTTTCCTCCTGCAGTAGCATTAAGTTCCATGAATTTCGAACAGCCTCTTGTAATTACATCTCATGCTTCTGATATTGAATTTGCCAGGAATAATCCTGCTCATGCAGATCATTTAAGAAAAAGTCTTGATAAGGCAGATAAAGTGGTACTTCTGTCAAGGAAGCTCATACCACTTCTTGAAGAGATAAAACCTGATATGGCTTTCGAAAAGATTGCCATACTTCCTCTCGGAGTTGACAGGAAATTTTTTATTTCCGAGAAGCCATGTAAAGATGAGAAACCCTTTGTTATTCTTTATTCAGGGCGTTTGACAAAAGAAAAAGGCGTGGATATTCTGCTGGAAGTTCTGCAGAAATTACCTGATGCAGTAATCCGTATAGCAGGTAAGGGAAATTTTGAAGAAGAATTGAAAAATAAAACTTTATCTATGAATTTAGGGGAAAGGGTAAATTTTTTAGGTTTTCTTGGAAGGGAAGAATTAAAAAAAGAGTATCAGAAAGCCCATATTCTCGCTGTACCTTCTCAGGGTATAGAAGGCATTCCTCAGGTGTGTCTTGAAGCTATGGCCAATTATCTTCCTGTAATGGCAACAGATACAGGAGGCATATCGGAAGTATTTACCGATGCGGCATTAATTGTGCCAAAGGGCAAACCACAGGAAATAATCAATGCAATAGTTGAACTTCATGACAATCAATCATTGAGAGATGACTTTGCTATTAAAGGCAGGGAAAGAGTAGAACAATATAGCTGGGAAAGAATAGCCCATCTTTATATGGCTCTGTTCAGGTCATTACTTTAATCAAGAGCTCTTTCGCTGATGAAGGGGAGGTTTATATGATTTGTACTGTATGCGGTGGTAAAATAAGAGATGAAGCACGGTTCTGTGCTCATTGCGGACATAAGGTTCAGGTCAAGAAATCTATAGTAAATGTTGAATTTGCAGATAAAACTTCTGCTGATACAGAAGATAATCCAGAAATTGATGAAGAAAATAAAAAATTCATAGAAACAGAGACTCTCAGGATATTTAAAGAAAAGTCTCTGGAAATCGATTTCCCGGAGAGAGAAGCTTCAAAATATTTAAGTAATCTGGAAATACCTTCTTTTAAAGGTCTCAGAGGCAGAGAGGTTCATGTGAGTATTACTGCCAGAGATATTGAAAGGCTTATGGAAAAAGAAGGCATTGAATTCAGAGACGGCGTCTGGAAAAAGGATTTTGAAGGTATATGTGCAATATGTTCACTGGATGATACACTCGATCTGGTATATCACTGTATAAAAGGTAAAAATGAAGATAAATTTTGCTGTGAACTTCACGGTTATTTGAACAAAAAAAATGACGTGTCAGGCATTTATTCCCAGTTTGTCTTCCCTGAAAACTGGGGCGGAAATAAAATAGAACTGTGGAAAAAGGATATTACCAGATCGGAACAGGAACGAAGAGATAAAACCCTTGATTATTACAAAACAGGAATGATGGAAAAGCTCTATTGCTGTGTCTGTGATGAAGAGATTGATTTTATAGAACAGTATCAAAACGGAGGATACTGTGAGAAGTGTAAAAGTAAAAAGTCCGGCGAAGAATCAGACAGTGAAAAATTATGGCAGATGGAAGTCGGAAAATATAAGGTCGGTTCTGTTTTTGAAGTAATGGATAAGCCCGATACAGTTACAGGTGATCTTGAAACAGGCCAGATGTATCAATTGAAATATAAAAAAGGTAAGAGGGTCTATATGGCCAGACTTGATTTAAAAGGGAAACCTGTTACAGGTAAAGGTCACTGGTATCTTGGCATACCTCATTATTTTAAACATAAACCTGCAAGAAAAATAACTAAAATTTATAGATAAAATATGGCAATTTAAGAGTATAGAAATTTTCATTTTTAATGTCGTAAAATCAATTTTTCAGGATAATTTATTTAAAGGGAGTTAATCTAAATAATTTATTTTTATAATATTACAGACGAATATGGATGTTTCTCAAATTTTTCCCGTCATGGATTTGAACTGAACGGTCAATACTGGCCTACGAGTGAACATTATTTTCAGGCTCAGAAATTTGCAGGTACTCCTCATGAGGAAGTTATAAGAAAAGCTCCTACTCCCCGGGAAGCTGTAGAGATGGGCAGAGACAGAAAAAAAACTCTCAGAAAAGACTGGGAACAGGTAAAAGATGATATTATGCTCTCTGCTCTGCGAAAAAAATTTGAAGCCCATGAAGATATAAGAAATATTTTACTCTCTACAGGTGAAGAAGAACTGATCGAAAATACTACGTATGATTATTACTGGGGCTGCGGGACAGAAGGCCATGGGAAAAACATGCTCGGCCGGCTTCTTATGCAGGTAAGAAAAGAATTTCAGCTAGATAAAACGGAAGAATGAAACGGAATTATAAACCCCATATTATTCTATCTATTACCAGTATATATTACATTTATATGCCTGAAAATAGTGATTCTGACTGCAGGCACCAGGACTAAATATTAGGCCTGTCCGGGGAGATGAATTTGAATATGATAGTTCCGGATGGCCATGTGTATGGCATAGGTTACTGACCCGTTATACTCCAGTATCAGGCAGGTAAAGCGCTATGATTGATAGCCCGATGGTATTAATAGAAATTTACACAAAATGTATGATAGAGCCTGAAAATTTATATAAAAATCCATTTTACCATTTCTCTTAATGTAATTTTTTTACCATACATCAATATACCTGTCCTGTAAATCTTTGCACTTATCCATACACTTCCTATGAAGGTCAATACGAGTAAAGTCATTGAAAGTGCCAGCTCATACCATGGAACTTCCACACTTGCCAGTCTTACAAGCATGGTCATAGAAGAAAAAAACGGAAAAATAGAAAAAAATCTGGCAGTAGCACCGCCGGGATTCTGAATTATTCTTGTTATAATCAGCATTGGTATAATCAGTGGAATTGTGACAGGAAATACAAGCTGCTGCGCATCACTTTCCTGATCCACTGCAGAGCCTATGGCGGCGAAAAGGGAACCGTATAATAAATAACCTCCCAGGAAATAAAAGAAAAAGAAGAAGAGGAGTTTAAAATCAAAATTTTGATAATCTGCAAGTAACTCTTTAATCTGCATCTGTTCCGATGTCGGTATAGACGAATTATTGGCGAAGATAGATAAACTGATAAACAGCATAAGACATTTCAATATAAACCATATGGCAAGCTGTGTAAGTCCCATTGCTCCGATGCCTATGATTTTACCTATCATCAATTCAAAAGGTTTGACGGAAGAAACGATTAATTCTACTATACGATTGGTTTTTTCTTCCATTACGCCTCTCATGACAAAAGAACCGTAAATAAACATGGTCATATAGATTAAAAAGGCCATAATATAGCCCAGTGCTGCAGAAATAACAGTGCTGGTTTTCTTTTCTTCTCCATTATTTGTGAGTTTACCTGTAGATAAAGAGAGACGTACATTTAATTTGTCCAGTATTTCCCTTGATATTCCGGTGTTTTCTATCCTTATTTCTTTTACTATTTCTTTTAATTTAACCCTGAGTTGAAGTTCCTGCCCCAGGCTGAGAGGATCAGACGAATAATAAAGTATTTTGACGTCTCCGCTGTCCAGATTTTCCGGTATTATTAAGATGCCCTGGCGATGTTTGTTGACCAGTGTTTTTCTTAAAACTTCATAATCGTCGGTTGCAGGGATAAACGTGAAATTTTCGCCGCTTACGAGTTTATCTGCAACTATACGGGAATTGTCTATGACATAAATCTTTAAATACTCCCGTTCGGAAATCTGACCTGCCAGAATGGGAAGAGCTATTATAAGAGCAAACCCGAGCGGCACCAGAAGGGTTGAGAGTAAAAAGGTTTTTGTCTTTACCCTTGTAATATATTCTCTTTTGATTATAAGCCAGATTTTGTTCATAATTTTCTCGTGAGTCTGTGATGCGTTGTAATCGTGACGCGTAACGCGTAACGCGTGACGGGTGGGTCGTGATGCGTGATGCGTGATGCGTAATGCGTGATGTGTGATATATATTATATTAAATCCTTTTCACTCTTCACTTTTCACCACTCACTACTCACTTTTCACTCTTTACTCTTTCGCCCCCACCTCCTACCAGTTCTATAAATATTTCATTCAATCCCGGTAGTTTTAACTCAAATTTAGTTATATCCACTTTATCTATTGCCCCGGACAGGAAATCCTTTGAAGTGAAATTCTCATGGAACCTGACTGTTACATGTTTGTTTTTCATATCCAGAACTGTTAATTCAGGGATTTCCCTGACAAAAGTCAGATCTCCTTCTGCTTCTATTCTATAAATATTTTTATTATATTTTTTTTTCACATTCCATATTTCATCTTCCAGTATAACCTGTGATCTGTCGATAAGTCCTATATAATCACACATTTCTTCTACCTGTTCCATTCTGTGGGTGGAAAAAATAGTAGTTGTTCCTTCACCTTTAAGCTCTAAAATTATATCTTTAATAAGCTGTGTATTTACAGGATCAAGGCCGGAAAACGGCTCGTCCAGTATAAGAAGTTTCGGCCCGTGAGCCACAGTTAAAACAAACTGAATCTTCTGCTGCATACCCTTTGAAAGTTCGGAAATAGTTCTGTCTTTCCATTCGTAAATAGTTAACTTTTTAAGCCAGAAATTTACTCTTTCATCGGCTGTAGCTTTAGATAAACCTTTTAGCATGAGGAGATAAACAAGCTGTTCCCTTATTTTCATTTTTCTGTAAAGACCTCTTTCTTCCGGCATATAACCTATGGATTGCAGGTGCCTGTCCTGAAGAGCCTCTCCGTCTATAAATATTTCACCTCTGTCAGGATACATAATTCTTGTAATCATACGGATAATCGTAGTTTTTCCTGCACCGTTGGGACCTAGCAGGCCATATATGGAACCATGGGGAACAGATAATGAAACATTATGGACTGCAACCTTTGTAGAATACGATTTTGTTACATTTTTAATTTCCAGATATTTTTTTCTCATAGCAATTTTATTCTCACATGTTACATTAAAATCCTTTATTTTTTACGGAAACAAATTTCTGACGTCTGAAAGGGTTTTGTATTTATTCGATAGAATTTATATGGGAATCATGATGCGTTACGCGTAACGGGAGGATAGTTTATCTATACCTGTCATGGATGTATCGCTAGAATTTATGTTCACCCGGTAATATGGAAAATTTTATGAAGATTTACTAACGACCATGACCTGTTCGGTCACAACGAAGTATGAGAATGTGTTCCTCCCGTCACGCGTTACGCGTTACGATTCTCATATAAATTAACCCCGTGAGGGGTCGTTAAAGAAAGGTTAATAGAACATGAAAAAACCGGATCTCCCCGTATGGCAGATAATCAATATGAGTATAGGATTTTTTGGCATTCAGCATGGTTTTGAAATACAGTTTGCCCGTATGAGTTCCATTTATGAAAAACTCGGTGCAAAACCCGATGAATTGCCATTTCTATGGCTTGCAGCACCTCTTACGGGGCTTATAGTTCAGCCTGTAATAGGCTACATGAGTGATAAGACATGGCTTTCCGCTCTTAAGATGAGGAGAAGACCTTATTTTTTTACAGGTGCAATTCTTGCAACTATAGCACTCTTTCTTATGCCGTCATCTTCTTCTCTGTGGATGGCTGCAGGATGTCTCTGGATGCTGGATGCTTCATTGAATATAAGTATGGAACCCTTCAGAGCCTTTATAGGGGATAAACTCAATACCAGACAGCGACCTGCAGGATATGCATATCAGGGGCTTATGATAGGCCTTGGCACTATATGCGGCACTTATATAGCATCTCTGGATTTAATGAATATTCTGCCTGATTACTCGGGAACAGTGCCTTTACTGGGAAGACTTCTATCTTTTCTGCAGTCTACCGGAGCCACATCTATGCATATTGCTTTCTATGCCTGTGCAATTATATATTTTATTTCCGTTATGTACACAGTATTTACATGCAGTGAATATCCTCCCGATGAAACAGAAGAAAAAGAGAACAAAAGCGGGACAGTAACAGATGCACTGAAAAACTGGGGTAAAGAAACATGGGATTGTTATACGAAAATGCCTCCTGTTATGAAAAGGCTTGCTGTTGTTCAATTTTTCACATGGATGGGCCTTTTCTGTCTCTGGATATTTTATAATGTATCAGTAGCCCGTTATATTTTCGGAGCCACTGATCCAAACTCACCTCTTTACGATGAAGGGATAAGATGGGGAACTCATACTATGATCATTAAAGGTGTGGCTACTCCCATATTTGCTTTATGCATCCCTTTACTTGTAAAACTTATGGGAAAGGTCTATACCCATATGACTGCTTTACTTATATGCGGTATAGGATTACTGACAGTTCCATTTATCCATGATAAACATCTCCTCTATTTCCCTATGATAACGGCAGGTATAGCCTGGGCATCAATTGTGGCACTGCCCTATGTAATACTTGTAGATCATATACCTAAAAAACAATACGGCATATTTATGGGCATATTCAATATGTTTATTGTTATACCTGAAATAATGGTATCTCTCGGCATAGGAAGAATTCTTATGAAAGTAGTCCATAACAATCAGTCCTATGCAGTGGCCTTCGGAGGTATATTGCTTCTTATAGCTGCAGCAGTAACTCCGTCTCTCAGGAAATTTGAAACATCACCGGAAGATATGCCGGAAGAAGCAGAACAATAAACGGTGACGACAATCTTAGGAGTTGTAAAAAAATAACCTTATCATATTTAAAATCGTGACGCGTAACGCGTAACGCGTGACGGGAGGACAAAAACCATAATTTTCTAGAGTTATTTTCTTACAGTCCCTTAAAGATACCTGAGTCGTGACGCGTAACGCGTAACGCGTGACAGGAACAAACTCGTCAATCTGCACAATGATACATATTTTTCGAGACACTTTTTTAGATAAGAAATATTGGTACCATCGTGAATAGCCTTTTCTGTATTTTCTTAAAGAAGGATTTTTTATGTTTTTGTATAAATTTTATATTCTATAGATTACTATAGAATTTTATTATAATCATTTATCCACGCGTCACGCGTCACGATTAAAAAATCGGGGGAAATTATGGAAAACACGGAAAAAAAGAAAATTATTCTGAGCGGTATACAGCCATCGGGAAATCTGGCTTTAGGCAATTATATAGGAGCCATAAAAAACTGGCTCACCATGCAGGAAGAATATAACTGTCTTTATATGGTAGTGGACCTTCATGCCCTTACTGTAAGGCAGGACCCGAAAGAACTTCGAAAAAGGTGTCTCGAATTTATAGGTCAGTATATGGCCTGCGGACTTGATCCTGAGAAAAATATCCTCTTTTTGCAGTCCCATGTAAGCGGACACTGTGAACTGACATGGATACTGAGTTGTTTTACCTATATGGGAGAACTGAGCCGTATGACACAGTTCAAGGAAAAATCACAGAGGCATGCAGAAAATATAAATGCCGGACTTTTTACCTATCCTGTTCTTATGGCGGCAGATATTCTCCTTTATCAGACCGATCTTGTGCCTGTAGGACATGATCAGAAACAGCATGTTGAAATCACAAGAGATATAGCCATGAGGTTTAATAATATTTACGGTAATGTCTTTAAAATCCCTGAACCTTTTATACCTGATGTAGGCGCAAGGATTATGAGTCTTCAGGATCCGACAAAGAAAATGTCCAAATCCGACGAAGATCCGAAAAGTTATATAGCCATTCTGGACAGGCCTGAAATAATAATGAATAAAATAAAAAGGGCTGTAACAGACACAGGGAAAGATGTAGCTTATGATGAAACAAGACCGGGTATATCCAACCTTATAACAATCTATTCATGCCTTACCGGAAAATCCTTTGATAGGATAAAAGAGGAATATCAGGGAAAAGGTTATGCGGATTTTAAGTCTGATCTGGGAGAAATAGTAGTTGAAGCTTTAAAACCGGTTCAGATCAGATATACGGAACTTATGAAAAACAGAGATTATATAGATAAATATCTCAAATCAGGTGCGGAAAGAGCACGAATGCTGGCACAGAGAACTCTCTCGAAGGTTCATAAAAAGGTAGGGTTTATACAACTTGAGAAGTGAAGGGTGAAATTTACGCGTCACGCGTCACGCGTTACGCGTCACGATTATAGTATCACGCATCACGCACCACCCGCGTCACGATTATAGTATCACGCATCACGCATTAAAGGAGGTTATAACAAATGGGGAGAAAAAAAACACATCTTAAAATTGCAGTAAATACAGGAGGAGGAGATGCTCCCGGATTGAATGCAGTCATAAGGGCCGTAACTCTTGCCGCACTGAATAGAGGGTGGGAAGTATATGGAATAAAAAAGGGATATAACGGTCTTCTGGAAGAAGACGGCCTTGTAAAGCTGACCCATTCAAAGGTCAGAGGCATTACACACCTGGGAGGAACAATACTGGGAACGGTAAATAAAAATAGTCCTTTTGAATATCTTACTCCTGACGGAAAACTTACTGATGTTTCAGATGTAGTATTAAAGAAATTTAAAGAACATGGTTTTGATTGCCTTATAGCTATAGGCGGAGACGGAAGTCTGAGACTTGCAAACCGTTTTTATAAAATGGGTATGCCAGTTGTAGGAGTGCCGAAAACAATAGATAATGATCTTGAAAGTACTGTAATGACCTTTGGTTTTGATACTGCAGTCACCACTGCTACCGAAGCAATAGATAAACTTCATTCCACTGCAGAAAGTCATTCCCGTGTCATGGTAGTGGAACTCATGGGAAGATATGCAGGATGGATTGCATTGAATGCAGGTGTTTCAGGTACTGCAGATGTTATTCTCATACCGGAAATTCCTTTTTCCATAGAGAAGGTTTGTGATAAGATTATGGAAAGAGAAAAAGAGGGAAGATGTTTCAGTATTGTAGTAGTGGCAGAAGGTGCAAAGCCGGCAGGAGGATGCCTTCATACTGTCGGAGAAAAAGAAGCAGGCAGGGAAGTCAGACTGGGAGGCATAGGAGAATGGGTTGAAAAAGAGATACAGAAGAGAACAGGCAAGGAAACAAGATCTCTTGTACTGGGCCATCTCCAGAGAGGAGGCCAGCCGACTACTTTTGATAGACTTCTGGGACTGAGATTTGGAGCAGCTGCCGTAAGAGCGCTTGAAGAAGGCCATACGGGAGTAATGGTTGCACTCGATCCTCCCACTGTGAAATATGTTCCTCTAGAGGAAGCTGTGAGCAAGATGAAATCAGTCCCTCCTGACTGTGATACTATGATAACAGCCAGAGATCTCGGCGTATGTTTTGGAGACTGAAATGGTGACTCGTGAGTCGTGAAAAGTAGGGGCGACCCACTGTGGTCGCCCGGTACCGGTGAAACCACGTATTACGCATCACGTATCACGCATCACGAATCACCCGTTACGCGTTACGCGTTACGCGTTACGATTAAAAAGGAGTGTGTATTTATGAAAGTATTATCTTTAATGGGAAGCCCCAAAAAACATGGAAACAGTGCATTTGCATCATCAAAGGTAATTGAATTTTTTAAATCTTATGGATATGATACGGAAGAAGTATATCTGAACGATCTGGAGGTAGGCGGATGTATTGCCTGTCAGCAGTGCAGAAAAACAGGTAAATGCGTGATAAAAGATGATTTCCCTGAATTGCTGGAGAAAGTTCAGGAAAGTGATATTTTTGCCATATCAGCACCTATATATTTCGGACGTGTTCCGGGGCCAGTGAAGAATTTTATTGACAGATGTTATTCCCTTTTTGATGATAATTTTAAAAGTAAAATAAGACCGGGGAAAAAATGTCTCTTTATAACAGTTTCTCATGCTCCGGCAGAAGCCTTTGCAGAAGAAGTTAATTACCTGGAAAAATGGTTTGTAGATTTTATGAAATTTACAGTGGCAGAAAAAATTGCCATAGGAAAATGTGCAGACCCGGGAGACCTGGCAGCAAGAGACGAAGATGTCAGGCACATTGAAGAGGCATGTAAAAAATTGACAGCAAAGTAATAAATCAGAGGCGAACCATCCGGTTTGCCTCTGATTTATTATCGTGAAAGTTCTTTTTTCATCTTTTTTATAAAATAAAAAAAGGTGTTTATAAAAATATGTATTATCTGACCTGTACTAAAGTGTATATCTGACTTGAAGTATTTAATTCAAGCAGTCAGTTTATTATATAAATCTCTCAATCTCAAAGAAGAAAGGGAATTCAGATTTTGAGACAGAGAGGGATATTTTTTTAACAGTTCCCGGAAGTTATTTTTACCTATTGCAAGAAGAGTGGTGCCTTCAGAATGAATTTTTGCGTTAAATTCATAGGCTCCTCCGTCTATACAGGATACTTCTCCCAGAATATCTCCCGATGATAGAGTCATTATTTCAGTTTCTCTCCCTGTAAGGGTTCTTTTATAAATCATTACCTTACCTGATTTTATTATATAAATTTTATCTCCTTCTTCTCTTTCCCTGAATATTACAAAACCTCTGTCATATTTTTCTATGGAGATTTTATCGGCAATATCATCGAGCTGTTTGAAGGTAAGATGTTTGAAGATATGGCTTACATAGGCAAGGTCGTAACCTTTTATGCCGCTTTTTTCCCCTTTATAATGACTGTGCCAGGAAGGTGCGGCAGAAACCATATAGGGCTGTTTCTGTGTCAGGGATGACAGGGGCTGTAATTGCGACATTCCTGGCTTTTGCGACTTTTTTTCATAGTCCTCTGTTTCCTGTATGCCGGGTTTTTTCGTGGTAAAGCCGGATGCAAGATCGATTGTTTGCAGATTTAATTTATTTGTATTATAAACGGAGTTAAGACCGGACATGTCAGAAGGTTTTTTTGTAATATGAGGTGTTAAACCTCCTTCTCCTATTTCTTCCAGAGAAGCTTTCCTCTCTTCAATATCCTGAATCGTTTTGCTTGCAGAAGAAAGCTGTCCCAGAGCGGTAGTTATATGTTTCTCTCTGCTGTCCTGTAAATAAAGCCTGAATTCGGTTATTGCAAATTTCAGATTCTGCACTGTTTTATCAAAAAGGGTTTTATTGGAAAATTCCTCCTGCCAGTCACTCATACTGCCGCCGACAGAACGTTTTTCATATCTTATTATTTCCTTATCTATTAATTTAATTATCCTGTCAAGATAAAGGGCAAAATCATCATGAGACATAAGGCCGAGCATAAAACGCTGGGACATTTCTTTTATTTTCCTGTGATTTATATCTTCATGAAGACCAAAGGCTTCTATTCTTTCTTCTGCTTTTTGCACAGGTCTTTCTATCTTTTTTCCCATTGGCCTGTCTCCGAGTTCCTTCAGATTTATCTGTCCTCTGGTTGCAACAGAAAAAGAAGGAATTCCCACACCCTGCTGTTTGCCGCCGGGAAGACGGCCCAGTTCCTGCGCAAATATCCTTACAGCATCTATCTGCTGTTTATGTTGTTTAAAGTCATTCGTAAAATACATGTTCTCTGAAATGTCCTTTCTCGAGATTTTAGACTGATTTTATGTCATCTCGTAAGAAATAGATTAACCAGAGTATAAAAACTACTCCATTTAATAAACTTATTAATAGAGATGTTTTCAAAATACCAAAAAGCGGTATAAATATTATACCTGTACATATTGAACCAAGCAATGCTCCTGTATGGTCGGCACTATTAATTATTCCTGCTATCTTTCCGTGACCGGTTCCTCCGTATAAATCACATGTGAGGGGAAACATAAAACCTGTAAAGAAACCGGCAGGAAGAATAAACAACAGAAAAATATATTCAGAAAATCGTGACAGATTTATGGATAGAGGAAGGCATAATGAAAACAGTACCAGTCCTCCCTGAGCTATAAGTATGAGTCTATGATTCCTTCTTTTAGAAAGTATTTTATTCATTACAAACGTTCCTGCCGAAAGACCTGCCATAAATATTGCTACAAGTAATCCGATTTCCTGATAAATATATCCGTATATATTCTGGAAAGCAAAGATTAATATTATTTCCATTGCCATACCTGAAAATCCTGTCATACTTATAGAAAGAAAAGAATTAAATTTAATTTCAGCTTTTTTATCTGTTTTTTTGATATATATATATATAATTCTTACCAGTAAAAGACATAATATAATAGCGATTATCCAGATTATATTAATTTTACTTAATTTCTGCAATATGAAACTCATTCCGGAACCGGAGTATCTATCCCATAATATGAGATTATAAAAATATGTAACAGGCTGTATGTCAGTATTTAATGACACATTCTGCTTTTCCATGGAGTTTTTAATAAAATCTATCAGATCTTCAGGCAGTAAAATTTCAAAGTGATAGGGAGAAAAATAGTCACTTTTTATATTTCTTTCTTTATATCTCCCGGAAAGTTCATCTCTGTCAGTAGTAATAACTCCCGGAGAATTACAGGCAAAAAGATAATTCTTATCGCCCGGTGTTATTATTACATGGGAAAAAACTGCCCTGAGACTCCTGTATATAGAACCGCTGTAATTTCCTGTATAAGTTCCTATGTAATTTTCTGAAGAATTTAATTTTGTGACAAAGACACCACCGGGATTCAGAATTTTTTCGATTTCTATGAAGAAATCAACAGTATAATATCTGTTTAATATACCAGTATGAGGTTCCGCTAAATTTACTATTACCATATCATAAGACAATTTTGTATTTTTTACAAAATACCTGCCGTCTGAATAATATAGATTTACTCTCCTGTCTTTCAGGTTACGGAGCTCTCCTGATGGAAGATATTTTTTCACCATATCAATTATTTTAGAATCCAGTTCTATGTAATCCAGTCTTTCTACAGGATATTTTAATATAATGCCAATCATACCTTCTACCCCTCCACCTATAAGGAGTATTTTTTTTGGATCACGGTGTTCTGACATGATGAAATGAGTTTCCAGGGAAGATCCATATTCATCGGGGAAAGATGATGTATATTCACCGTTAATGTAAAGACTGTATTGTTCGTCTTCCCTGCCTAAAGCCAGATTTTGATACGGACTGTCCGCTGTTTCTACAAGTTTTAAGCTGCTGAAACTTTCCCATCTTTTGTTTATAAAAAACTTATTTATCCCGTCCGACAGAAACAGTAAGATGCCCGATATTATGAAAACTATAAAAAAAACTGTCCTTAAATATTTTGCTGACATGGTTCTGTCAATTACTATGGCAAGTATAAAACAATTAATGCTCAGAAGGCACATATAAAGAAATATGATGGCAAAGGGATTCAGAATATACACAAGTAAAAATGTGAAAATTACGCCTCCTGCAAGACTCCCTGCAGATTCCAGACCATAAACATTACCTGTCTGTATGGAAGGAATTTCATCTGATAGGCCTGACATTACTCTGCATGCAGCAGGGAATAAAAAACCTGTTGAACAGGTCAGAGGAAATATTACACATATGGTTCCTGTTATTATATAGAATAAAGGAATAAATTCTCCGGGAGATACGGAGAAAATTGTTCTTAACTGTCTTATAAAACATACATCAACGGGAAGAATTATGCTCATTAACATAAGACTCGCAAAAAATGCCATCCAGTAATCTTTAATCTTTTCTATTACATAACCTCCGAGAGCAGAACCTGCTGATATACCGCCGAACCAGCACGCAAATATTATGCCTATAGAGAGTTCATTGCCTGAAAATAGTACCAGAAGTTCTCTCATGAGCAGTATCTGCGCCGTTATAGAATAGGAACCTGTAAGTATGATGAGTGATTTCAATAAATATAATTTCCACATATGTGTTGAATTTTTTCTGCTCCCCTTTTTTATTGGATTATGTTATACAGATTATACTCAAATAGCTTTTACCGGCATGAGCATAATGTACCGGTAGAGTATAAATAATACATCTAATCACTCATAACGCTTTACGCGTTACTGGTGACAGGATGGACAATTTTATTACATAGTTACGTTTAGGCCAGCAGGTCCTTATATATTTTAACAAACAAGTTCTACTGCCTCTGACCGGTCATACAATTTATCTATGATTATTGAAAATAGTTTACAGGTTTTGAAGTTTCCTCTATAATAATTATATAAAATATATTAAAAGACTGTAAGAAAATAACCCTGGCAAATTATTAGAATGGTTATCATCCTCGCGTAACGCGTAACGCGTTACGGGTCACGATATAGACTGTAAATATGATGAGGTTATTTCTTGACAACCCCTAAGAAAGAGAAAATTAATGAGAATTCGAATGAAAATAATTACAGGAACAGGAATAATAATGTTTTTAACAACTTTATTATATATTGTTTTTTCTCACTTTTTCTCTTCTGCTTTTTACCTGCTTTTATCTCTTATTATAGCAGACATTGCAGTGATAGTTATAGCATTTTTATTTATAGAGAAAATACTTCTTTCTCCTCTGGCACAGATGAGTAAAACAGTGAAGCTTATAGGAGAAAAAAATGATTTCTCCGGGAGAATAGTGTTAAAAGACAGAGGGGAAATCTCCGAACTTGCAGAGGTAATAAATAAAATGATGGGAAATCTGGAACAATCCAGATCAGAACTTGAGGAAAATGAAATCTATTTTAAAACCATAATGGACCTTGTTTATGCAGGAATTATAATCATAGATGCCAGTACCCATATTATCCTTGATGTAAATAAAGCTGCAGTTGAGCTTATTGATGCGCCGAAAAACAAAATAATCGGTTCGACATGCTTTAAATTTATCTGTCCCGATGATAAATGTAACTGTCCTGTTACAGACCCGGGACTGTCAGTGAATAATGCCGGGAAGATTTTAATTGATTCTCATGGTAACAAAATACCTGTTATAAAAAGTGTTGTAGAACTGGTTCTCAGTGGAAAGAAAGTAATTCTTGAGAGTTTTATAGATATCAGTGAACAGAAGAAAGTAGAAGAAACTCTGAAAAAAAAGGAAGAACATTACAGGACTGTAGCTGATTTTACCTGTAACTGGGAATACTGGGCCAATCCTGATGGCGAATTGATTTATGTTTCTCCTTCATGCCTGCGCATTACAGGATATTCTGCAGAAGAATTTCGTAAGGATCATACACTGTTGGAAAAAATTGTCTGTCACGAAGACAGAGGTATAATAAAAGAACATGTAAATAATAAATCAGGCATTGAAGAAATATCATCTATAGAATTCAGAATTATTCATAAAGACGGAGATATAAGATGGATAAAGCATATATGTCAGGCAGTATACGGAGAAGAAAGAACATATCTTGGAAGAAGAGCGTCCAATATCGATATTACCGGTAATAAAATATCAGATGAAGAATTATTAAAAAGCAGAGAAGAGGCTGAAGTAGCCAGCAAAATTAAGAGCGCCTTTCTTGCAAACGTAAGCCATGAAATAAGAACACCTATGAATGCTATTATTGGTATGACAGAACTTGCTCTTGATACGGAAATCTCTACAGAACAGAGAGAATATCTTGAAACAATAAAAAATTCTTCATCTTCTTTACTGTTTATTTTTAATAATATGATTGACCTGGCAAAAATTGAAACAGAACACAGGACAGCATATATAGGATTTAATCTTATAAAAACAATAGAGTCATCTATTAAACCTTTTATTGCAGAGGCCCGTGCAAAAGGCCTTGATTTTCAAACAGTCGTAGAGCCTGATGTGCCGGTAAATCTTAAGGGTGATCCTGTCAGATTAAGACAGGTTATTATTAATCTTGTTGATAATGCCGTAAAATTTACCGGGACAGGGGAAATTAAATTACATGTTAATATTGCCGAAGATAATGAAAAGGATTATATATTGCTTAAATTCAGTGTCTCCGATACAGGTATCGGCATAGCTTCAGATAAATTTGAAGCTATTTTTCATAGTTTTTATCAGATCGACGATTCTATTAAAAGAAAATACGGAGGAACAGGTCTTGGTCTTACTATAAGCAGGCATATAGTAAATCTTATGAAAGGCAGTATATGGCTTGAAAGTAAAGAAGGGGAAGGCAGTATTTTTTATTTTACAGCCAGATTTTTACCTGCTTCTGAGGAGAAACCTCTTCTGCCGGCAGAACAGAAAAAGAAAAAAATGGGTGATGTATTTCATATACTTGTAGCAGAAGATGTAACTACTAATCAAAATCTTATATCCATGATCCTGAAGAAAAAAGGCTGTACTGTCAGGACAGTGAATAATGGCATAGAAGCAATAGAAGCTTTAAAGAAAGAGCGTTTCGATATGATATTTATGGATATTCAGATGCCTGTAATGGACGGTCTGGAAGCTACAAGAATAATAAGAAATTCCGATGACTCTGAATTTGATCCTGATATACCTGTCATTGCAATGACTGCCCATGCAATGGAAGGTGACAGAGAAAAATTCCTCTCCGTCGGTATGGATGATTATATAGAAAAACCATTCAATTTTGAAGAAGTTTTTAAATGTATCAACAGGTTTAATAAAGAAATACCGGTTACCTCGACGGAACATATTATTAATAAAGAGAAAGCACTTACACAGATGGAAGGTGATTTTGAGTTGCTTGAAGAATTATGGGACGTTTTTACTTCAGAGGGCCCCAGGATAATGGTGGATTTAAAAAAAGCTATTGATGAGAAAAATGGCGAAGAAATAAGACTTTATGCCAATTCTTTCAAGGGTTCGGCAGAGCAGCTCGGCTCGGTATTACTGAAAGAAATAGCACAGGATATTGAAGTGGCAGGCAGAGATAATGACATTGATAAAGCCTGTAAGTTTTATAAAAGGCTCGGATACGAACTTGAAAGATTTATAATAGAAGTCAGAAAAGATTTAAATCAGACAGATTTAACAAAAAATTAACAAAAAAATGTTGTTAAAATGTTAAATTCCTGATATGCTTGATTTAAATCTACAGGAATTTTCATTCCAGTGAAGCTGGTATATGGTTGATAGCTGAGAGTTGAGAGTTTAAGTTTAATTCAACTCTCAACTTTAAACAATCTGATCTTTATAGAAAGAAGGGTCTAACATGATAGAAATGACGAGAGATTTTAATTATAATATAGCACCTCAATCCATAAATACTGCCAGAACAATTCATGCACTCCAGAAAACAGCACATGGAGCTGTACCTTTACCTTTAGCATATAACAAAAATCTTACTGCCGTAAAAAACCTTTATGAAGGAAACAGTGGAGAACTTACCCCCATAACAGGAGACACAGGAAATAAGACTGCCGCTGAAATGGCAGAAGAGGTGAAAAAGGCAGCGGGAGAAAGAAAAAAGGCTGAAGAGGCAAAAAAGAAAGAAGCTCTTCTTGAGGCAAAAACTGAATTTGAAGCGGATAGACAGGAATTCAGAGATCTTTCAGAAAAACTTGATGATAAATGGAGAGATGAACTGGGAGGGTCATGGGATGTGAGTGAAGGTTCAAAGGTAAAGGAAAAGGTAGCTCAGATGGAAGCAAAAAAAGAAGAAGCTCTCAATAATCATGATGAAAAAATTGAAGAGCTTAAAGAAGAAAAATCTTCTCTGGAAACAAAACTGGAAGGCACAAAAGATGATCAAGAGAAGAAGAATATAGAGAAAAAAATAACCGATGTAGACGAAAAGATAGAAAAAGAAGAAGCGAATAAGGCAGAAACAGAAAGACAGGAAGAGGAAAAGATAAAGGAAAAGAAAGAAAAGCTTCAAAAATTGAAAGACAGACTTTATGAACTCCGTGAAGAAGCCATAAAATATAAAGAAGATCTGGAACGTTCAAAAAGCTATGAAGACAGTCCTTTCTGGAAGGATGATATTAAAAGAAAACAGGAAGACATCAATCTGGAGGTACTGGAGATCGAAAGAGAAGTTGCCGACCTGACCAGGCTTTAATGGCGTGATGCGTGATGCGTAATGCGTGACTGGTTTGTAAAAAAAAAGGTAATGGTTTTAAAAGAAAACTATTACCTTTTTTCCTGAATAAAAAGTATTTACAAAAGGTTAAGGTGATGTGATAATAATAGTGAGTCGTGAGTCGTGAGTCGTGAATGGTGAAATTTTACGCTTTACGCGTTACGCGTCACCAATAAAGGAGGTTTTTCATGTGGATCCCATATCTACAAACATATATGGTGCCGGGAGAACAGGCAGACTGGCTATTACCAGAGTGACATCTCAGCCGGTACAGGCAGAAGAACATATAGAAGAAAAGCCGGAAAAGAAAGTTTCTCTGTCACAGGATCAGATTACTTTAAGTGACACACCGTCAGAAAAACAGGTAGAAAAGAAAAAACTGGGAAGAAATTTAAAAGGAGAAACTAAAAAACTTGAATTAAAAAAAGCTGTAAAAGAAGAATCCTTTGAACAGATAGATGAAGATGCTTCTATAGAAACGTCTCTTGCAAGATTTAAGAAGGTGAGAAGAGAACTTCAGACAGAACCTGTTACGAAAGAAGAAGAAGCTCAGAGCAGACTCGCCCTCAGAGATCTTAAAAAAATCAGGAAAGAACTTCGTTCAGGCGGTGTAAGAGACGGCCAGAATATGCAGAATGTCCGTCTTCTGACAGAACATTTTACGTCGGTAAAGAACAGTTATAACAGAGATAAAAGAGAAAGACAGCTTGAGAGTATAGAAGATAAAGTGCCGGGAGGTATGTTGAATTATGTGGAAGAAAATTTCTTTATGAACGGAAACATACCTTCGAAAGATATGGTTGAAGTGGTGAAAATAAGCAGAGAACTTGAAAAAGAGAAAAGTGCTTATAAAATAGAAGGTAACAGAGTGGACACCCTTGAAAGGGAAGAGATATGGCAGAGAAAAATGCAACTTCTGGATAATGCAGTGGACAATACCAGAAGGAAAGGAGATAGATGGGGAGAGGTTAATGTAGGTAATGTAGAAGTAGATGCAGAATATTATGAACTGGGCGAACCGAAAATGCTGGAAAAGCTTAAGGATATTGCTTCTCATGGAGGTAAAGTGAGGGTTCTTATGGACAGCGGAAGGCTTGCCTATAAGAAACCCGGTGTTATGGATGCTTCCCAGATAGCATACAGAATGGAAACACTCTCCGAACTTCAGGGCGTGGCAGAGAAAAATAATATGGGCCTTGTTCTTTTCCCTACAAAAGAAGAACTGGGCAGTACAGGAAACCTTATGCACAGAAAACTTCTCAGAGTAGGAGATAAAGTTATCATAGGAGGCATGAATGCCAATTCTTCATCGGGAGAAAATATAGATTATGCCAAAGAGATAGAAGGGCCTGCTGCCAGAAGGTTAACTGAAATATATAAAAGAGATGTGGCAAATTCAGCAGGGAAAAATATTGAAGAAATATACGGAAAACAGCAACTTGATATAATAAGAAATGGTGAGGTCGTGGACAAAAAGACGGGAGAGACAAAAAAATATGATGTAATTCTGTCACCTTACGGACTTATGGGTCTTTTGAAATCCTGTGTGCCTGATGAAAAAAGGGCAGAAATTTTTAATAAAGATTTATCTAAAAAACAGCAAATAGATAAAATGGTTACAGCACTTGCAGGGGAAGGGATCAATCCTTCAGGTCTGGTTCAGATACCTGGAGGTTCTGATTCAGATATTAAAGATTATCTTCTTTCTCATGGCAGAGAAGGAGTTCCTCTGACTGACAGCGGCAGAAAACTCATGGCAGAGAGACTTGAAGAAATGATAAACAGGACAAAGAATGATGAAAATATGGAAAAACTGGCTGATATAAGCCCTGCAGACGGAACTCAAAAGGGACGGGACACGGTAGCCATCGGAGATTTACCGGAAGAAAGACAGGCTATCATTCTCAATACTATTAATTCTGCAAAAGAATTTATTCATATGCCTGCCTTTGTACTTACAAAAGACCTGGCAGAAGCACTTGTGGCAAAAAAGAAAGAAATGGAAGCTTCCGGGAAAAAAGATTTTGATATAAAGGTTATTATGGACCCGGGCCTCTATCCTCACGGGGGAACACCGAATGAAGTAGCCTATAAAATTCTTGAAAATAATAATATACCTGTCCGATGGGCCCTTCTTGACAGAACTGCAGACCATGACAGGAAAGTCCATGCCAAAATGATGGTAACAGATAATGCTATACTTTCAGGAAGTACAAATTTTTCAGGTAAAGGTATGAGGGATAACTGGGAAATGAGTGATGTTATGTTTGTCAATAAAGAAGACAGTGAAAGTATTGCCAGAAGAGACGATTATAATAGAGATTTTCGGCATCTCTGGGATAAGGAATCGATAGACATTAATACAAAATCTCTGGCAGAAAAGAAATTTTCAGGTGATACGGCACCTGATGCGCATTTAAAGAAAGAAGAACACAGAGATTTCCTTCTCAGACTCAGCATAAGGAATATAGAAAATTATGAAAAGGAAATAGGCAAAAAATTTTCCGAAGCAGCAAAAGACAGCCGTGTTCAGGCAAAGATAGGTGAACTCATTGCAGGCGGTATGGATAAAGGATATGCCACACTCAAAGCCCTGGAAGAAATATACCCCTCTGATAAACTGGACGGTATAAGGAAAAGTACAGAAGGATGGCAGAGTCTTTCCGGAATGGTGAGTCGTGAAGGGTGAAAAGTGAAAAGTGAATGGGGAAAAGCGAAGGGTGAAAAGTGAAGAGTGAAACTGCCCATTACGCGTCACGTGTTACTCGTCACGCGTCACGATTATAACGCCTTACGCATTACGCGTCACGCGTCACGAAAAAGAGGTAATTTATCAATGAAAGCAGTAATTCTCGCAGGAGGTATGGGAACCAGAATAAGTGAAGAAGCCTCCATAAGACCAAAGCCTATGGTGGAAATAGGCGGAAAGCCTGTATTATGGCATATTTTAAAAATTTATTCTACTTATTCTATCAATGAATTTATTATATGTCTCGGCTATAAAGGTTATATGATCAAGGAATATTTTGCAAATTACTTTCTTCATATGTCTGATATCACTTTTGATATGAGCCAGAATAAGATGGAAGTTCATCATAATTATGCAGAACCATGGAAAGTAACACTTGTAGATACGGGAGAACGTACAGAGACAGGAGGTCGTATCAAACGTATTTGCCATTATTTAAATGATGATGAAGATTTCTGTCTTACCTATGGAGACGGTGTAGGAAACATAGACATTCCAGATCTTCTTTCTTTTCATAAAAACGAGAAAACCCTTGTTACTATGACTGCAGTACAGCCTCCCGGAAGGTTCGGTTCACTGGATATGGACGGAAATAGAGTTAACAGATTTAAAGAAAAACCCGATGGAGACGGCGGGTGGATAAACGGTGGTTTTTTTGTTGTGTCAAAAAAAGCAATAGATTATATTGCCGGTGATGATACCCTCTGGGAGAAAGAACCTCTCGAAAATCTGGCAAAAGAAGGACAGCTTTCCGCATATCTCCACAGAGGTTTCTGGCGTCCCATGGATACACTGAGAGATAAAAATTATCTGGAAAGCCTCTGGCAGGCAGGGAATCCTCCATGGAAGATCTGGTAGGAATGTTTATTATCTCCTTTTTTTATATAATTTTCTAAAAGCACAAACTTTCTATATTATTTTCATGTGACACTGGATATAAAAATTTACATTTTGTTAACATGGAAATATTTAAAAAATTAAAATTTCATGTTATAGTAAATTTAATTTAACAGGAAAGAAATTTTTGTATTGCTAAATCAAGGTTTTAAGAAAAACTATTTATAATCTCTTAAATGCATAAGGAGGCTATTATTTTTATGATAATTCGAAACGAAAGCCATCCCGGCTTAATTGCCAGAAACCAGAACAGGTGTAAAAGTCAGGAAAAACAGGTAGATAGTGTTTCACTTGGTACGTCAGAAAGAAAAGATGACATTGTTAGAGGAGAGCTGTTGGAAAATCAAAAACAATCTGTTCTTAAAAACTGCTCGCAAAAAATATCCTCTTCTATTAAAGAATTTTATAACAAAAATACTACTGCAGTCAACTCGGCATCGGTAGCTCTTCTGGCAGGAGGAGTATCAATGGCTGCAATGCTAGTAGGTGGTGCAGGTTTAACAGGCGTTACCTTGGCCCATGCAGCAATGGGGGCAATGCTAGGTGGTGTTGTAGGATTAGCCGATGGAATAGGCCCACAATCCATTGTTCCTACTCTGATAAGTACAGTTATAGGAGGAGTAATAGGTGGCACTGTAATCGGGCCATGGCTGAGTTCGCCATATGCCGTCAGTGCAGCTAATATAGGCCATGGAACATGGATTGGAGCAACAGCTCTGGGTAATATAGCACTTGCCTGCTCGACAGAACGTAAAGCTCTTCATAATTTAATCTCTTAATTCCTGAGAAAAGAAGATAAAATCAGGGGCAGAACATAAAAGAGGGGCAGAACATAAAAGAAATGTTCTGCCTCTGATTTTACATATTATTCCTCACAGCAGCATTTCTCTGCTGTCATATCAGGAAATCTCTTTACGATTTCTCCTGTTTCATGGAGAATAACCTTATCTCCTCCTTTGAGTTGATCCTTCTGTTTTTCATCCACTTTCGGAGGAAGTATAAAGATACCTATTTTATCTCCGACTTTTGCAAATTTTCTGTTTATACATGCCAGTCCTACCTGATGGTCATCTGTTCCCAGAGCACAGCTCGTAACTTCTCCTATATATTCTCCTCTTACAGATACTACAGGATTTCCCGGCTTTACCATTCTTATGCCTTTAGATGACATCTTGAAGCGGACAACCTCAATGGTTCTATTCTCATCTTTTTCTATGGAACCGGTTCTTCCTACAAAGAAAGGTTTATGGAATTTTACAAATGAGCCATAGCCTGCTTCTACAGGTGTAAGAGAGAATTTACCTGATAGTTCATGACCGTAAAGGGGAAGGCCTGCTTCCGTTCTGGTAGAATCTCTTGCACCGAGAGCTGTCGGTTTCAGTCCGAAAGGTTTTCCATTTTCCAGTAACAGGTTCCAGAGTTTTACCTGATGGTCGGGATGGACATAGATTTCAAATCCCACTTCTTCACCTGTATAGCCTGTTCTTGCTATTATAAGATCCATGCCTTCAGCCACTGTGCGTACGAAGTAGAATTTTTTGAGGTTTTCCAGTTCCCATATAACATCCCTGTCTGTTATGAAGGTTTTTAATATATCCAGGGAGGCAGGGCCCTGAAGAGCCATGTCTGCCCTTCTATCTTTACCGCAGCCAGAGTCTCTTAAATTTCTTATCTCTACATCTGCATCTACTTCAGCGTAAGGATTTTCTCTGTTTATTATAACTTTTTTCTCTTTTACCGCATGAAGCCATGCCCAGTCTTTATCGGCATTTGCAGCATTTACTACCATCATATAATGGGTGGGAGGGTCTATGCCATAGACCAGTATGTCATCTATTGGTATTCCATCTGCATCCAGAAGATAGGAATAAACTGCCTGTCCTTTTTGTATTCTCGGAACATAATTTGCGCTTACGAGATCTAAAAATCTTACTGCATTTTCTCCTTTGAAGTCAAAAATACCCATATGGGATACATCAAACAGGCCTGCTGCCTGTCTTACTGCCATATGTTCTTCTTTTATTCCGCTGTATTTTACAGGCATTTCCCATCCGGCAAAGGGCACAATAGAGGTTTTTGTGGCAAGTTTCTTATGTTCTTCAAAAAGACCTGTCCTCTGTAAAGATCCATGCTTTTCTTCAAAGACGAAAGTTGTTTTGTCTGATTTTACAGTATCTCCCAGTTTCGTTAATAAAAATTTCTGGCCCACAAAATATGGTTTGGAGAGTTTGAAATATGAAGGTTTTTTATTATAAAGAGAGAGAATGTCTTCTCTTTCTTCCCCGTCTATATAAACAGGGAGTCCTTCCTGTTCTTTAATTTTATCCCTCGTCTCTGTGCCTGCAGGTTTTACTCCGGCAGAAAGGAGTTTGTTCCACAGCTCGACAGCTTTTTTACGGCTTACGATGAATTCATGTTTCAGATTACATGAACGGGATATGATTACAGGAGTGCCATCCATATTATATTCTATAAATTTACCTTCCTTTAATTCTTCCAGGGAAGGGAATATTTTTTTGATTGCAGAATAAGCTTTTGCTCCGTATAAAGCCAGGGCAGACGTGGAAGGTCTGAGATCATTGATCTCACATGGTCCTTCTATTTTTGCAAATAATTCATCTCTGTCAAAGAGAGTATAACCGATGGATAAAGCCCTGAAATATCTCTTCAGTTTCAGGTGGTTTGGAGCATTGCATAATACAAAGAATGTGTCTCTGTCTTTTCTTTTTGAGTCATGTCTCATTACAATCACATCATCAAGTAGTTCATAGTTATGATCAAACATGAAGGATTTCTGGCTCTCTCCAGGTTTCAGTTCATAAATATTATTTGTAGTAATGGCCTGAAGGAAAGCTTTTGCCCTTTCTCCTTCTACTTCTATAATTCCCGAATCGCTTATATCAAAAAGGAGACAGTCATCTTCCGAATGTTTAATCTCTTCATCTCCGTAAAAAGCAGGCATTTTATATCCATGATAATCTTTCATAGTGGTAGAGAGTTTTTCATGTTCTCCAATGAGAGGTGTTTCTCTATCGGGCTGATAGGGAAGATCGAAATAGGGATACATTCTTCTTTCCGGGAGACCTTCTCCCGGAAATTCCTTTGTGAGACTGTCTATTTCGCATTTGGCATCATCCATGACTGTCTGAATTATTTTTCCTCTTCCTACATAACCTCCTGGCCAGAGATATCTGAAGGGTTTTATGGATGTAATAACTTTGTATACTGTTCCTGCAATACGCTTCATTTCATCATGTCCCATGCCGCGCTGACTGACCCATGTGGTACCAAACCTTATGGCAGAAGGTCTTGCTGCCTTATCATCACCTGCTATGGTGTTTTTATTGCAGACTATGCCGCATATATCCAGGATTCTTGATGCCATTTCTCCGTCAAGTTCATAATGGCTTTCCTGTTTTATTGTTTTCAGATCTATTAAAACCATATGGGTATCTGTGCCTCCGTAGGCAAGTTTCAGACCCAGTTCTTTAAAGGATTCACCCAGTGTATGAGCATTCTCTTTTATTCTTTTCTGAAGTTCTCTGAACTGTTCTGTTCCTGCAAGTTTAAAAGCCACAGCTTTTGCTGCGATATTATTTATATGAGGGCCTCCCTGTTCGCCGGGGAATACAGCATTGTTTATCTTTTTTGCAATCTCTCTGTTTGTTGAGAGTATGACTGCACCACGGGGACCGCACATGGTTTTATGAGTGGTAAATGTTACTATATCTGCAAAACCTATGGGATTATTGCACTGCCCCGCCACAATAAGTCCTGCAATATGGGCTATGTCTGCCATAAGAAGGGCACCGGTTTTCTTTGCAATCTCTTTGAATGTTGCCCAGTCTATATCCCAGGGATAGGCGCTGTATCCTGCTATTATGATTTTAGGTTTATGTTCTATTGCCAGTTTCTCTATTGAATCAAAATCTAAAAAACCTGTTTTACTGTCAACACCGTAATGGATTACATTATAACGTTTCCCCGATCTGTTTACAGGGCTTCCATGGGTAAGATGGCCTCCGTGACTCAGATTCATACCCATAATGGTATCACCGGGGTTAATGAAAGCTTCATATACTGCATTGTTCGCAGCAGCTCCAGAGAGAGACTGCACGTTTGTAAATATTTTCTCAGAAGAGATTTCTTTTGTTTCAAAGAGTTTTGCCAGGCGCAGCATGGCAAGGGCTTCTACAAAATCTACATAGTCACAGCCTTTATAGTACCGTCTGTCGTAAAATCTCTGAAAGAGTGGAATTTCTCTCCTGTATTCAGTGAGTTCATCTTTTTCTTCTGTAGTCATACGCAATGAAGGATAACCTTCTGCATAGATATTGGTGAAATTTGAAGCAAGTGTTTCTTTAACTGCTTCAGGGCAGAGGCTTTCAGATGCAATCATAATGATTTTCCGCTCCTGCCTTTCATTTTCTAATTGAGTAAGGAATTTTACATCAGGGTCAATATAGGATAGTTCTTCTTTAAAAATAAAGCGGGACATGTAATAGATGGCTCCTTTCGATAAATTATATTATTTCTCATAAAATAACTTCAGGAGAAAGTATATGAGAATCGTGACGCGTGACGCGTGACGCGTGACGCGAGGACAGATTGCCATTTCTGTGAAGTCAGTCATGGATTTTTGTATAAAATTTTTTTATGTTAAATATCTTTTCGAAATTATAATGGAAAGTCCTTCCAAATATAGAAAGTTAACATGTTATATTTTTGATATTATTTGGGATAAATATCATACTGTGATATAATTATTTATAATATTAAATAACTATACTTTTGCAGATTTTAAAAACTGTAAAAAAATAATCTATTCAATTTTCAGGTGTTATGTGTCAGGTGTTAGGTCAGGAAGATTAAAACCCAAAACCTATTTAACTATAAAGCCAGTAACAACAAGGAAATTATGAAAAAGTGCAAAAGTATAGTAAATAAATGATCTGACTATAATTATATAATAAACGTGTTGCTCCCGTCACGGGATTACGCGTTATACGTTAGAGAAGATTGTGTTTAAAAATGACAGGTGATTTTATAGACAATGGAAAAAAATTTTTATCACAGAATATTCAGAGTGAAAAGTGAATAGTGAATAGTAAAAAAAATTGGATTTTACTTACTTTTATTATTCACTACTCACTTTTCACTAACAGCCATGACCGATTCGGTCACAACGAAGTATGAGAATTTGTTTCTCCTGTGATGTGTTACGCGTTACGTGTCACGATTCTCATATAAATTAATAGATTTACAAAATTAAGTTCAATTTCCAGTAAAAGTGAATCTACCTGTTGTAAAAAAAACACTATCTTACGAGAAAAACATCATGAGGTGATTTTATGGTTCGTAAAGAAAATACTATAAGCGTATCATGTCGTTATGACAGTGCTTTTGATCTCTGCGTGGAGGCAATTAAGAAAATTCAGGGTTCTTCCATTAGTAAAGAAGACCGCTCTTCCGGCATAATTGAAGCAAAAACAGGGATAAGTTTTACAAGTCTTGGGGATGTAATAACGATTAAATTAAGTAAAATTAACGATGAAAGGACAAAAGTAGATGTAGAAAGCTGTACTGCCGTAAGTACAGTAATGTTTGATTACGGTAAAAACCAGAAAAATGTGGATATAATTATTTCCTTTTTAAAGCCCTATGTAACAGAAGCATTGGAGAGAGCAGTTATGACTGCTTCTATCGGCCATGGTGCTGTCACAGCTACACCTGTAATTATTAAAGAAAGAGAAGTTCTTATCCGCTGTTCTTACTGTGGAAGTCTCAATGAACAGGGCCTTACTGCCTGTAAGTCCTGCGGTGGAAATCTGTAACTTATTTTAACCTTTGAATACAGGAGTCAGTAGTCGGGAGTCAGAATAAGATATAAACCTACTTACTAATGACTCCTGTATTCTGAATCCTTCACCTTTTAATTTTCAAAATGCGTAACTCAGAGTATTTTACACTTTATGAGCGAAAGCCTCTTCAAGTAAAACTGAAGAGGCTTGTATGGTATTTTAGACGACCAAAGCCATAACTCAAAAACCAAAAAACCATCCGTTATTGAAATACCACCCGTAATAATAATAACCGCCTATAATAATCCCCTCCCTTCATCATGAACTTTTAATTTTTTGTTACCAGGTTAAATAATTTAATAAAAACATTACTTATCAAAATTACCTTTATTAGATTGCCGACATGATGGAACCAATCTAACTGTATGTAACCCCACACCCTCTATTCCCTCTTCTAATGAAAATCTGGGAATTACTTTTATTTCTACCCGGTTTATTGATTAACAATTAAATTTCAATGTTTGCTTCACTCGCTGATAGTAATCTATTTCCTGTCTCCACCAGAGATACAGAGGAAATTGAGTTTTAAAAACTCTTTCAACCCCTGACTATGCCAGTAATCATCGATTATGACAGTGAGCGGAAGTGTCGCGGTATTTCAACCGTTTCCATCAGGTCATCGTGTTTAAAATTCAAATTATTAATCACACCTTTATTTTATCATATTTTTTAACTATTTCAAACAGGTTTTATTAAAATTTTACGATTTATTTATGATTTTTATAAATATCCTTTACCATATTTTTCTTCGTAAATATTTTTGAGAAAAATGCAGAATATTTGATAGTGTTTTTTTACTACAGATAAATTTAGTTTTACTAAAAATTATAATTGATTTCATAAATATATTAATACCTATACTTTCGCAGATTTTTTTAAAAATCTGCAAAAGAGTCTTGATAAAATAAAAGAAAGAGTTATAATACTTTTGCATTTTTTAAACAAAGCATTATTCACCTCCTGGGGCACTGCTTATAAGGGTAAGAATTTTATTACTGGAAATTCTTGCTTTTTCAACAAGTTCTTCCTGTTCAGCAGTAAGACGGGTATCTAAAAGGGCATCTGTCATACTCTTAAACTGATCTGTTTCATTCTTCAGAATATTATAAAATTTGTGTTTTTTTATATATTCAGAGCTGGTTCTATTTTTTATTTCCAGCAGTTGTTTGTTTTTTTTTGCCACTTCAGAAGAAATTTTTTCCAACTTTTCTTTATTTTTATGAAGTTCTTTTTTTAGTTTTATCATTTCATCTCTAAGAACATTATCTATTTCTTCATTGGTTGGAAAAGGGAGAAACTCTTCTCCATAAATAAGAAATTTTTTTTCTCCGCATGAAATAATGAGACTGTCATATAAGATAGGAAGAGGACTGCTGAGAAATGAAAAATTCAGAGCAATTCTGACAGAATTATTCCTTTTGTTCAGCTTCAGATTTGAAATGATATGAAAAAGAATACGAAAACCTGTATCTGTAAGAAATTGATTTATATTACTACTCCCGGGTTTTATAGATCCTGCACGTTCTTCGAATACACTGTTAAAGTCAATAATATTTCCTTTACTGTCTATAAGAAATATAATATTATTTGTTTCTATAAAAATATCTTCACAGTGTTTATTTAGAAGTTTTATTAATTTACTCATAAGGAAAAATTATTACCTACCGGTCTTTGCAATGTGAAATTAAACTTCCCTTTTAAATAGAAGAGGGACTGATGTTATATATACCTTCTATCCTGACATTGTCAGATTATATTTCCTATCTATACTTTTGCAGATTTTAAAACTGTAAAAAAATAATATAATTCAATTTTTGGGTTTCAGGTTTTGGGTGTTGGGTTAGGAAGATTAAAACCCAAAACCCAAAACCTATTCAACTATAAAGTCACTTCCTACTTATCAACTCATGGTCAAAAGTATTAACTTATCTTCTGCCGTAAATAATACCTGAATTAAAGGCTTTTGTTCTCTCTGATATGACCTGGTGTCCCGGTCGATCATTATTTGACCCTATAGTGCTTACCCGGCCTCTCTGAACTCCCTGTACGAGTTCTGTGTGACCTCTGCTTTGGTTTATCCACACATCACCCGGTCTTGCCTGTTCCGGGGGAATTCTTCTGTAGCCCTGTCTGAGTAAAGACTGTTCCAGTCTTTCTACATTGATTTCATGTCCCCTTAAAAGTCCCTGACTTTCCAGAGCAGAACTTACAAAATCCGCACAGTTATTAGTCTGTCCACCGGCAGCAGTAAAATGAGGCATCTGGCCTTTAATATCTATAGCATTCCTACCTAAAAATCTTCTCGCCGTATTAACTGCAGCTACTCCACTGCCGCTACCTGCCAGTGGACCTCCTCCTGCTACAGCACCTGCTCCGCCGGGCCCCGCATGAGCACCGGCATAAGTTCCACCAGTTCCGCCAGAATAAGCTCCTGCATAAGCTCCGCCGGGTACTGCACCGGCATAAGCTCCACTTCCTCTTCCGGACATTCCAATAAAGTTGCCGAGACAATTTCCCATTTGAGGGCTGAAACCACCGCCGCAACCGGGCATTCCGCCGCCCGTTCCAGGCATTCCCATTCCGGGCATCATTCCGGGGAACTGTCCCGGCATACACTGCTGACATCCTCCACCCATCATCATCTGCATCATCTGCATCATCTGCATCATCATCTGCATCATCATCTGCATCATCTGATGAGGTCCGCCCATTTGTCCCATCCCCATAGAACTCCCCATACCCTGCTGCCCGTAGTAATTATTGATTACTACAGTATTCTGTTTGTTCATGTTAATTCCCAGTCCCAATTAGCTCATCTCCTTTACTTTTAAATTATAAGATTCTGATGTTAAAATTCCATGCTCTTCCCTTAGTACCGCAACAGGTAAATTGGTACCCAAAAAAATATGGCACTCACTCCTG
>CAYSLJ010000070.1:0-35965 GCA_964431735.1 uncultured Synergistia bacterium
GTCAGTCCTTTTGTTTTCGCTTCGAACCACAGATCAATTTTGTCCATAGAGGTTATTTTCTGCTCAATATCCCTTGCTTCATACCGGAGATCAAGAACCATATTATCTTTTACTGCCTCATCAAATTTATAGGTATGAATGTATTTTCCAAAGATATCTATACTTCTCTGCTTATCCTGCTTTAAAAGAGGAGTGCCTGTAAAGCCTGTAAAGAGTGCTTCAGGAAGAATGGACTTCATTGCTTTATGGAGATCTCCGCTCTGTGTCCTGTGGCACTCATCAACAAACACATAAATATCGCCTTTAGCTTTAAAATTTTCCGGCACATTACTCTTCAGTTCGTTGATGTATTCGTCATATTCGTTTTTTTCTTTATTTCCGAATTTATGAATAAGAGAACACATAAGCCAGGGTATTGTGTCATTCAGTTTATTTATGAGATCTTTCCCGCTCCTTGTGCGGTAAATGTTTTCTTCAATGCCCATGTAGACTTTTTCTATTTGCTTGTCCAGCTCGTCACGGTCAGTAATGATGAGAACCCTGGCGTTTGGAATATTTTCTCTTATCCACTTGGTAAGCCAGACCATAGTCAGACTTTTTCCGGAGCCCTGTGTATGCCAGATGATTCCCCCTTCTCTTCTTTTTATATAACCGGCTGCCGCTTTTACTCCGAAATACTGGTTATGGCGGCAGAGTTTTTTTATGCCCCTGTCGTAAACAATAAAGTCATGAATGAGTTCCAGGAACCGTTCTTTATAAAAGATTTGAATTATGTTTTTATCCAGGAGATATTCTTCCCTGTCTGCCAGTTCCCTGATGGGGCGTGTGACTTCAAGGAGGCAAGAATCTTTTGATTCTTCAGTGACTTCCTTCCAGGAAAGATAATATTTTTCGGGAGTTTCTATAGCACCATAGCGTAACCCCTCTGTGTCATTTCCTGCCGTTATATATTGTATGGTAGAGAAGAAGTTCTTTATAAAGATATGTTTCTGATTGTCCAGATTCTGCCTGATGCCTTCCAGGACAGATACGGTGCTCCTTTTAAGTTCCAGCACTGCAAGGGCTATGCCGTTTACATAAATAACAATATCGGGCCTTTTATTATGGACTCCTTTAATTGTTACCTCTTCCGCTACTGAGAAGTCATTTTTCAGCGGTTCTTTCCAGTTTATAAGCCAGACAGTCTGTGTGTTCTCTCCCGCATCTTCCTTTACTTTTATGCCGTACCGTAAAAGGGAATATACTCTTCTGTTCAGATCATAAATACTTTTTCCATGATCGCCGGCAGTTTTATTAAGCTCATATATGGCTTTGTTTATAAGGGTTTCGCTGTAGCCGGATTTTTTTAAATAGTCTTTTAAAAGATCTTCTTCGATGTTACTGTTTTCTCTGTGTTCCCAATTGCCCAGATAGTTATAGTTAAGGGTTTTACGGAAAAGCTTTATTATACGGTTTTGAGTTATCCGTTCTACAGGCAATCCTTTATTCATATGAGCCTTGTCCTTCCTGTTAAAAGTTCCTGCATCATGCCCTGTTTTAAGTGTTTGTATTTTTCCAGTTTTCTTTCCAGAGTTTCTATTTCTGTATCCATGTCGGAGAGTATTTCGGCTATGGCGGTTTGTTCTTCTATTTTCGGTGCCATGAAACTGAAATTTATAAAATCTTTCTGGTATAGATGTGAAATAGTTGAACCTGCTTTTAGCTTAACAAGAAAGTCATCAAAAATACTAGACATTAAGATATAATAAAAGAAACGAGGGTAATAAGAATTATTTTTAGGACGAATAACAAAAACTCCACTATTTAATGTAGCTGGGCTGGGAAGAAAATTAACGTAACCGACCTTTCCTATAGTTCCATCTTTCGTTAGAAGTATATCGTTTACCTGTAGCTGTATATTTTTATCTTGTTTATATCTATTTTCGTTAACATAACAGCAACTCGTCCAATTAATTTTTCCATTACAAAAATCTGTTCCAGTAATAAGGTAATAATCACCGATTGTCAAATATTCTACAGTTGTAAGTCCTTGCCAGCCAATACGCGCTTTAAGAATAGAATTTCCCTCCATATTAAGTTCTTTCCACTCTCCACTAAACCCCGGCAGACGTCTTTTTCCCGTCAGAAGTTCCTCCATAGCCCCCTGTTTGATGGCTCTCTTTTTTGATATGAGCTGTTCCAGGCTGCTTATGAGGGAATCTGTGTCGCTGAGGGCGGTGGCTATGGCGGATTGTTCTGGAATAGGTGGTATAGGAATTAATATTATTGACAATCTATCCCTTGTAATTCCTTGTATTGATGTTCCTTGATTTTGACTTTGTAATTCATAAGAATTGAAATCAAGATAATAATAAATATATTTAGTAAGTAATATTTCATTTTTTAAATATATTCCTGTAAAATCTTGACTAATAGCGATATCAAATGGTGCAATAGCAAGTTTTCCTACACCGGTTCTTGAAACAAGTAATAAATTCCCTTTTTCAACAATATTAGTAGAACTATTTTTTACTGCTCCTACTGTAATAAACCTTCTTATCTCAGATACTTGTTGTTTAATAATATCTGCTCCTGTTATCCAGGGGATGTGTCCGCACCAATACTCTACTTTTTGCGTAGATGGAGTTCCACCATTTAAAAATTTTTTTACTGTTTCCTGTAAACTTTTCACTTCCCAATCTTCAGGTATTACACCCACTTCAGTCTGTTTATATCCATCAGGTATCTTACTTATTGCCATTTGTATTTCCCTTTCTGTCTGAACCGGGATTTTCAGGATTAAAGGATTAACAGGATTTTTTTACTTGATTTATTTCATAAATTCCACCAGTATATCTGCAACCTTATTAATAGCACGACATGATTTTTCTTTAAGTGGAAAATTCTTCATAAGTTCATTTATATTTACTGGTTGTTCAAAAGAAGTAAGAATCTTATGAAATTCTTCTTTTTCTATAATCAACTTGGTACAGACCTGGTACAGACTTGGTACCAGGTTGATTAAACCCATTAGTGATTGTCGTTTCATATTTTCTAATTGTGAAACAGCCTGTTTCATAATTATACTTATTGCACCGGCACCGCTGCCATTGAAAAACTATTCATCTCTTCACCCTTCACGATTCTCATATAAATCCTCTTATCCCGGTCATTTTTTACTCTTTCTGATTTTTTCTAATATTCCTGTTACTTCTTCTTCTCCAAGTTCTGTTAATATACTTACCAGAAAATCTTTGCCTTTTTTAACTAAAACTTTTTTTAAAAATTCATCATCAAAGAGGCGATTTATACTATCATCATCTTTATTGCGTAAAATTTTACCTAAGAATTCATCATCAAAAAATTTATTTATACTTTCATTTTCTTCAGAAAGTTCCTTTAGTTTCTTCATAGTTTCATCCTCCTTTATCTGAAATATCTGATTTTCTATCGAGAAACTCAGGTAACTCCATAATTTTTCTGAATTCTTTGCGTTTAATTCTTTCTTTATATCTTCAATCAACTGCTTCCATAATTCTTCCTGTTTATCTGCATTCCCAAGTAAAAGCAATGGATAATTCGACTTTATTATATCAAGCTCGTGTATTACTATCAGATATACAGGAAAATAATTAATTCCGGCAAAAATATAAAAACCTTTTCTGAACTCTGATTGTTCAAAGTCTGATATTATATCTTCCGATACACTGTTGGAAGAAATCATTATAACTGTTACATAATCTTTTATCGATTTTAACCCTGCTTCTTTTCTGTGTAAGAGCATCTGCCTTGCAAGAAGATTGCCGTTTGCTATATATTTCGGTATATCTTCAACAACCAGTTTTTCCTCACAGCTTTTAAATTCCAGAGTATTCCATTCTTTAAGACAGGGAAAGGTTTTATCAGTTAATTTACTGTAATCAAAATTATCTTCCAGAATAATTACTGTATCTGGCCTTTTATATTGCCATTTTTCATCTGATTGATAATCTTTTTTAGATTCTATTCCAATATCTTCCCGGAATTCATCAAAAATTGCCTGAAAAGCTCTATCATATTTCTGATAGGGTTCTTCTTTTTTCTTTCCTCTTCGTTTTTTCCCTGAGTCTTTTTTCTGCAAAATAAATACCCCTTATCCATAAATTCTCCTCTATTTAAATTTTATCACAGAGGGGTAAAAAAGTCTATAATTCAAATGACAGCGACAACTGTATCCAGGTCTTTTCGCCTTCGCTATGATTGTTTTGTTTGCGGATTAAACAAGTTATGCTGAAGATGCAGATTTTAAAAAATATAATGGCAAGCATTAATCCATGTCATTCGGGTAATGAAGAATTATTACTTCCATGCAAACATTTATACCCTTGGCCATACCTGCAAATTCTTTTGAGTAATGAGGAATTATTATTTCCATACAAACCCCATTCTTTCCAGATGAGCATTTACTTTCTCTTCCAGTTCTTCAACTGTCTTCTCCATCTCTGGTAAAGGAGTTTCATAACGTTCTGCCAGTTCTTTTATCCTCCCTGTGAGCCTCTGACTGATACGGTCGGCCTCTGTATGAACTGCCTTGTTTATGCTTTTCATCCATTTCTCTTCTACGACTGTCTTTTTTATCTCTTCAACAGACAACTCAGGGTATTTCTTTACAACTTTCACTTCGAGCTCTTTCCATGCATTTTTAATTTTCTCTTTCAATTCACTCTCCCTGTCCAGCAGATCTGAATAATCTTTTAATAAAGCCAGTTCTTCTCTGTTTTCTGATGGCTTTTTATTTAACTCCTTGAGGTGAACTGTTATCACCTTCTTGCTGATCTTCCCTTTATCATCCATTACTTCTGACAGAAACCCTTCTTCTCCCCCGTGTTCTTCTCTCAGTTCGTCCATCTTTGCTATAAGAGCCTCTTTTTCTGATTCCACTTCGTCAATATGTGCCTTCTCTTTACCGAAATAAACCTCAATAATTAAGTCAGTCGTTATAAGCCTTCCCGAAAGACCTGCCATACCTTCGACTTCTTTTTTCTTACCTTTCTTATCTTCTTTTGTAAGGCGAAGGACTTCGTTTCCCGCAGTCCAGCCATCAGCAGAGAGTTCATACATATCATCCTCCATGGTTTCAGACCAGTAATTCATTAAATGCTGATAGACATCATATTTATCCACCAGATGAAGGTTTTGATAGGAATTGAGGATAGTTTCAGATATACGTCCTATGACATCTTTAGGTCTTACCCCTTTATCTAACTGTTTAAGGTAATCAACAGTGTTCTTTTCCCATACGTTAAAAGTGTTTTCCATTTCTTTACTATAAGCAATAAATTCCGGGTGGTCGAATATAGTTGACTTTATTTTATCTTTCTCTATTTTTAATTTAACATATCCAGGGCGGTTATTCTGAATAACCAGGTCATGTTTAAGTGCCGGGTAAACCTCCCAGTAGTCTTTGAGAGCATCAATATCACGGGCAGGAATGTCTCCACGGAGGTGAGCTTCTATATCCTGCATATCTTCAGCTTCCTGGCTGTCAATGTAACGGGGAATATTCAAATTGTATTCGTTTTTCTCTATTTCTTCCAGTGGTATCATACGGCTATACTTAGGGAGTTCAAGCTGACGGTTAAAGACATCTACAATTTTATGAATGTCCTGTTCCCTGAGACGATTCTTGTTTCCGTCTTTAATAAAACCCTTTGAGGAGTCTATCATGAAAATACCCTTCCCCTCTCCGGCATTTTCCTTATCAAGAACAATGATACAGGCCGGAATACCTGTGCCATAAAAGAGGTTGGCAGGGAGGCCGATTATGCCTTTAATATAGCCTCTTTTAATAATGTTTGTTCTGATTTCCGCCTCGGTATTTCCTCTGAATAACACACCGTGAGGAAGAATACAGGCTCCTTTACCTTTGCTTTTAAGAGATTTTATGATGTGAAGTAAGAAGGCATAATCTCCGTTTTTTGAGGGAGGTATTCCAAAACCGGTAAAACGTTCATACACATCATATTGAGGGTTAATGCCATTACTCCACGATTTGTAACTGAAAGGCGGATTGGCAACTACATAGTCAAAGGTCTTCAGATAGCCTGTTCTTTCGTCTGTAAACAGCGGTGAAGCTATAGTATTACCCTGCTTTATATCAGATGCCGGATTACCGTGGAGCCACATATTCATAACGGCAAGAGCGCGGGTTGCATTGTCATTTTCCTGTCCATAGATAGTAACTCCCCTTATGGCTTCATCGGCAGCCTTCAACAGTAGTGACCCTGAGCCGCAGGTGGGATCATAAATCGTTTCAGACTGGCTTTTCGAACGGTTTATTCCTATGACTTTTGCTATTATGCGGGATACTTCTGCAGGAGTGTAAAACTGACCTTTACTTTTGCCGCTTTCAGTGGCGAAATGTCTCATAAGATATTCATAGGCATCGCCGAGTATGTCATCATTTTCAGCCCTGTTGCTGCTGAAATCCAGAGCCGGGTTTTCAAATATGGAAATAAGGTTTGACAGACGGTCAACCATATCCTTCCCTTTACCGAGTTTATCGGGATCGTTAAAATCGGCAACAGTAATAACTCCTTTGAGTTCATTGGCTTCGGCAAGTTTACCGATTATTTTATTAATTCTATCCCCTATATCCGACTGACCTTTCAGTTTTATCAGGTCGTTAAAGCCGGCTCCTTCCGGTATGTCTATTATAGAATCTTTTTTACCTTCATATTTATCCGAAACATATTTTATAAACAGCAAGACCAGCACATAGTCTTTGTACTGGCTTGCATCCATTCCGCCCCTCAGCTCATCACAGCTTTTCCAGAGGGAACTGTATAATTCTGATTTTCTTATGGCCATTCTTTTCTTCTCTTTTCTACTGGTTTTTCTCAAAATTTTCTGTACATACAATGCACAGGTCATCCTGAAACTATCTTTAAATTATTTAGATAAACTGCCTCTACTTAATTTTCATCTAAAGCCTTATTTTACGCCATTATAGTTAGTTTCATAACTTATTAGAAATTAAGTGCTTCGTGACGCGTAACGCGTGACGCGTGACGCGAGGATTATCTGTAATTTGTTGTGAACTACACTATAAAAATGAAATTTCCTATACTTTTAAATTATTTAGATAAACTGCCTCTACTTAATTTTCATCTAAAGCCTTATTTTACGCCATTAAAAATGAAAACTCCTATACTTACTTTAAATCTATCTCCATATTTCCATCATCATTCATGTTTCAACGGGAACACCGGTATAACACCGCCTCCGGCAGATACGTTTATAACATCTTTTTCCGATACCCTTCCGAGCATTCCCACATATTTTCCTCCGAACACATAGGGAGAGAGATTGAAGAATTTCTTTTCCAGAACGATTTTATTATTTTTTATAACAGGTATTTCAGTTTCGGGAATCTCAATATATTCCTGAACTGTCCAGTCAGATGAACCGACATTCGCTTCCAGACAATCTGCCCAGTCTCCTTTACCTGTGGATTTACCTACGAGAACTCTGTAACCTCCTGCGCCCCATGAAGGTTTCAGAGTGAGTTCATCTTTATGTGTCAGTATATAAGTCTTCAGACTCATTTCTTCTCCTTCTTTGGAAAGGGTTACAGTTTCGTCCAGTTTTCTCGTCCACGGGATATGGGCTTTTATGAATTTCACTTCATCTTCGGTGAAATAATGGTGATTGAAATGATTTGACAGGAAGGAAAGAAGGGATTTTTCAGAACCAAGGATGGAACGGAAGGAATTTACAAGACAGGCGCCTTTATTCAGAATGGATTTTTTAAAATCCTTCATTTCTCTCGGAAATCTCAGATAAAACTGGGCTTTAAGGGATCTTATAAGGAGATTGAATTTGATGCCGTTCGAGTAGAGTCTTCCGTCACGGAATTCCAGGTCTCTCGGGTCGATTATATTGGCCTCCACACCGTTTTCTATAAAGAAATCCCTCACTATTTCATCATCCTGTTTCATGGTAATTTCCCTGAAAGACACGAGACCACATCGCGGTTTTTCTCCTTCTTCCGCAAATTCATTGAAACATTTCATGGCTGCATTAAAGAGACCTCTTGTTATCTTTCTCTCTTCCCTTATGCCGAAATCAGCTATAATATCTCTGTAGAAAGACTGTTCCGCAAAAACATCTTCATACATATCAACCCAGCCTTTACCACCGGGATTGTCCGTATTGAATTCTATATATTTAAGGGTTTTACCGTCAAAGAGTATATCCAGTCTGTTCAGAATTGTCGCTTTCAAATATCCCGGATCGGCATGGACAAGCTCCTGAGGGATTTCATGATAGGGGAAATAATCCCTTATGGTTTCATCCTGAAAATAGAGGTCTATGATTTTATCTATCATAGAATCGAATATTTCAGAGGTCTTTTCTATAAGTTCCATGGATTCTTTTTTCAAAAACATTGGAACAAGGGTTGTCTGAAAGGTACTGTCTCCGTAGACACATCTTTTTTTTATGAGTTTTTCCGTAGCCCTGTGGCGTTCTTTTATTACTTCATCCGGGTTTTTCTGCATCCATTCTATTAGTTCCTTGAATTTGCTTTCCAGTTCAAAAGATTTTTTCATATTTTATTTATTCCTTTCTTTAATTATAGTGAGTAGTGAGTAGTGAGTGGTGAGTGGTGAAGATAATTTTCCACTTTTCACTTTTCACGATTTAACTTTTTCAAAGCCTCTATGGCAGTATCTTTTAAATAAATCGAATCATTTTCTAAAAACCTGAGTATTTCCTCTCTGACTGATATATCACCTATATCTCCGAGTGATCTGATACAGGCCTGTTTTACTATTACCGAACTGTCATGTCTCAGGAGATAGACGATTTTTTTCAGTGCTTTTTCACATTTTAATTTTCCGAGCAGTTCCACAGAAAGTGCTTTTATGAGGTTATTTTTCTCTTCTGTCTTTTCCATAAGTAAACCAGTTACTTCCTCTCCCATAGACAATATTATATCTTCCGCACTCTGCATCTGTCTTATATGTCCTTTAAGGATGGAATTAAGAAGAAAAGGAACAGTTCTTATACCTATGAGCCTGAGGGCAGTTTTTGCGCTGTTTCTGATATCAGGATCCACAAGTTTCAGCATATCTATCAGATAAGGTATTGATTCTTCCGATGATATTTCACCTATAACCGCACAGGCTTTATTTCTTATCTGACTCCGGCTGTCTCCCAGTGCTTCCAGAAGAATAGCCATGGATCTCTTACTTTTTATTTCTTTCAATACAGATATGGCTCCCAGTTTTGCCACAGGTAAGGAGTCATCTTTTATTATTTTCTCGATGGAATCTAAAGAAGCCTCTCCCAGTTTTATTAAAGCTTCTTCGGCTTTTTCTCTTATATGTATATTCCGGGATGATAAATCCTTTGACAGGAGATCTGCACTTATTTCTTCAAGTTTCCATGTTTCTTTTTTCATGTTAATTTCCTGACAAGAAAGTCTGACATTACACTGTATCTTTTCATATCACTCTCTGATTTCAGAGCACGATGGCCTTCATCCTGAAAAAGAAAAACTTCAAATTCTTTGCCATATTTTTTCAGTTTTTCCACAAGTTGCTCCATTTCCGACACGGGGACTCTCACATCTTTCTCGTTATAAATCAACAGTAATTGAGCCTTCAGGTGTTCTATAAAATTAACAGGTGATCTGTCATAATAAAAAACTTCGTCTTTTTCCGGCTCAGAGAAACCATATTTATCTATGAGGAGATTTCTCATCCATGATGTCGTGTTTTTATAAAAACTGGCAAGATTTACAGGCCCCACTGCATTTATTCCTGCTGTCCACAGGTCAGGATATTTGACTGAAGCCATCATGGTTATATATCCTCCGTAACTGCCTCCGCCTATGGCTATTTTCTCTATAAAACCAAGTCCACGGAGATATGCCGCAGCAGAAACTACATCGTCCAGGTCAGGGCCTCCCCAGTTTCTGTAAAGGGCATACTCAAAATCTCTTCCCTGTCCCGTACTCCCTCTTATATTGGGAGCAAGAACTGCTATGCCCCGGGACACCATAAGCTGCATAAAAGGGTTCCATCCGTTAAAATGCTGACTCGCAGGGCCTCCATGAAGCCATAACAGACATGGATAAGTAGCGGATTCTGACGGTTTATAAAAAAAAGCAGGAATCTTTTTATTATCAGAAGATTTATAATAAATTAATTCTGCTTCTGCCATTTCTGTTTCATCCACTCCCGAAGGAGCAGAACAGGTAAGTCTTTTTATGTTGTTATCAGAAGAGGAGACAAAGATTTCAGGAGCTATAGAGGAACTGTGATATCTGAAAGCAATACTCTGTCCGTCACGGGACCACTGAGCTCCCGATGTGACCCCTCCGGCAAATCCTGCTCTCTCGCTTTTCTGTGCAGGAATATTAAAGACCTTCAGATCCATATTCCCTTCCCTGTTTGAAATATAGAGGATATCCTTCCCATCGGGAGACCATTCGGGAAGATTCTGTTCATATGGTTCCTCTGGAAGCCATGTTATATTTCCGCCGGGGAAAGAGATAATACCGATTCGTTTTACTCCTTCGTTATCTGACACAAATACTATTGATTTACCGTCACGAGACCATCTGGGATAGGAATTTACACCTTTCAGGTCGGGAGTAAGATTTAATATATTTCCGTATTCAAGAGATATTACGGCAATATGTCCCTCTTTTTTGCCTGTCATGGAAAAAAAAGCTATATGATTGCCATCGGGAGACCACCGGACATCTCTTTTTAATTCCCCGGAATCTGTTATCTGTTCGTCTCTGCCTGTATCTGTTGAAATTATATGGATATTATATTTTTTGTCTATTTTTTCAATACAGACAATCTTTTCACTGTGAGGGCACCAGTCCATGTCGGTAATTTCGATAATTCCTTTTGCAGGAAATGTTTTTACAGATCTTCCTCTGGAATCTGTAACGGAAAGATTGTATTTTTCACTGCCATCTTTTTCCGAGAGAAATGCTATTTTTTGTCCGTCAGGAGATACCTTGAAATTCATTACATTCCCGGAAAATACTGTAACCTGCTTCGGATAACTTTCATTCAGGTTTATTTCCCATATATCCCATGTACCGTTAATATCAGTTGTAAAATAAACAGAGGAATTGTCTTTATTCCAGTGGAAAAGGCCGATTTTTTTTATAGATGACAGAAGTTCTACAGGTATTTCTCTCATAATAGAATTCTTCTTTCGTGACCCGTGACGCGTAACGCGTGACGCGAGAAATATAAATCTATAGATGGATTATTCGACATAAAGAAATATATTTCCTTGAAATGGATTCTTTGAATAAAATAAAAGGATTATTTCACGATTCAGGAGAATAAAGTTACTCTGTAGACGACAGTATATCTGTAGACGACATTATAATTACCCGGCAATGCACAAACGGTCAGTTATAAACCCGTCACGCGTCACGCGTTACGCGTCACGAATATAAAAAGGAGTCACCTATGTTCTGTCCGAAATGCAATAAAAAATTCAGTGATTTTGAAACTATTTGCCCGACATGTCTGGTAGAACTTAAAGATGAATTTTTAACAGGCAGCAGGCCTGTCTCTAAAGTTATTCCTATAAGTGATGTAAAAGAAACAAGACATCTGCCTTATTCGGCCAGAAAACAGCATGTAACTCCATATCCTGAAATAAGTCCATATAATGCCACTCCTCCAGTTCAGAATAATAATTTTCCTGCAATTTTACTTATTTCCGGAGCTGTTGTGGCATTTTTCCTCACACTATTCATAGCAGTCCCTTATATACTCATCCAATGTAAAGAAGCATCATCTCTTCAGGAAAGCAAAGAGCATAAAAATAAAGCCCTGAATTATTACAGGAATAAACAGTACAGAGAAGCCATTACGGAATATGAAAAAGCTATAAAGAAAGATCCGAATGACTCTGTCAGTTATAATGATCTTGCAGATTGCTATTACTATCTTTCCGAATACGGCAAAGCAAAAGACTATTATTCAAAAAGTCTTTCTCTTGACCCGAATAATTATGAATCCCTTTATTATACGGGAAATTCTCTTTATTACGAAGGTAATTATAAAGAGGCACTTACTTATTATACAAAATCTCTTGATAAAACCTCCAAACCCTATGATTGTTATGATGCGATGGCCATGTGCTATTATAATATGAAAGATTATAAATCTGCCGGAGACTATGCTCAGAAAGCCATAGATATCGACCCTTCAGGCGGTTCTCCCTATCTTACCATAGGGAATATTTATTATACCGGGGAAAATATAGATAAAGCTGACGAATATTATAATAAAGTCCCTTCTTCTTATTCCTGTTATTACGTTGCTCTTTATAATCTGGGCAATATTTATTATTACTATAAAAAAGATAATAAAAAGGCTCTAGATTATTATGAACAATGTATCAAATTAAATCCTGATTATTATTACGGTAATTACAAATTAAGTCTTGTTTATTATGATACGGGAGAATTTGAAAAATCCATCGACCATGCCAGTAAAGCCCTGGAACAGGAACCGAATGATATTTACCTGATTAATAATATTGGAATAAATTATTATGGACTGAAAGATTATAATAAAGCAATGGAATATTACGAAAAGGTGTTAACTATTGATCCGAATTATCCCTATGTGTATTATAATATTGGCCTTATATACGAAGCAAAAAATGATAAAAAGAAAGCCCTGAAATATTATAAAAAGGTTCTTGAACTGGATAAAACTGGCGATCTTCGTCCAGATACGGAGAAGAAAATTAAATCTCTCATGTAAAGAATTACGTATAAAAAAACACCTGTTAAATTCCTGTAGCCCCTTTCAGATTTGCTCTTGTGAGATCTGCTTTACTCAGATCTGTTTTACTGAGATCGACATTATTTAAATTGGCGCCTGTAAAATTTGCACCTTCTATATTTGTGAGGCTTAAATCTGCACCTGTAAGATTTGTATAACTCAGATTGGAATTATTTAAATTTGCATCACTTAAATTTGCGTTGCTTAAATCTCCATAACTTAAATCTGCTCCCGTAAGATTTGCATGACAGAGTCTGGCTTTACCTATCCAGGTTTTACTGAGATCTGCTTCTGTCATATTTGCTCCCGACAGGTTACTTTCAGTCAAAAGAGCATTACTCATATTTGCCCTGTTAAGATCTGCTTTATTTAAATCGGCATAACTGAGATCACTGTAACTTAAATTTGCATCTTTAAGGTTTGCTCTGCTTAAATCTGCATGAGTTAAATCAGAACCGTTCAAATCTTTTCCTTCAAGATCAATACATCTCAGGTCTGCATAACTCAGAATGACATTTTTCAGATCAGTGCCTTCAAGATCTGCATAAAGAAGTCTGGCTTTATTCAAATTTGCACCTGTCAGGATAGCATTACTGAGATCGACATTTGTAAGATCTGCATAACTGAGATCTGCTTCCGTTAAATTTGCTCCTGATAAAGTGGCATTTGACAGATCGGCGCATGACAGATTGGCACCGGCCAGATTGGCTTCATGAAAATTTGCTCCTTTCAGGTCATGCCCTTTCATATCACTTCCGCTTAAATCTTTTTTACTCATATTTTCCGGTTCTGACAAGATAATATCCCCCTTTTGTCGTGACGCGTGACGCGTGACGCGTGACGCGAGGATTCTGCATATGGCTGTTTACAGGTATGATATAATGATAATACGAGAAGATGTAAAAGTCAATTAAGGAGTGAAAAGTGAGTTGTGAAAAGTGAGGGGTGAATTTACCCGTCACGCGTTACGCGTTACGCGTCACGATTATAGCATTACCTATCACGAACAAATATGCTTTCAGATTTCAGCCAGTTTCTCATATCAGATCCTGTAATGAAAGGCATAAAAAAACCTTCTGTTTCTATGGAAAAAACAGAAGATTTTTCACCTGTTGAAAGATTTCAGGAAAGAGGTATGGTCGGCAACACCGGATTTTCCGGCATATGTTCCGGCCCGAAACCTCTTGCCATGATGGATGACGGCCAGATTTTTGAATATTCCAGAGAACATGGCACACGCAAATTAGAGCAGTAACATTCCCCTATCACATCACGCATAACGCATCACGCATCACGCATCACGCATTACGCATCACACATTACGCATCACGTCTACAAAACATCTTTCCCTGTAAAATCCTGTTCAAAACTATAAAAAACATTACCGGATGTATCAACAAGATCCGCTTTTACCTGAAAATAATTCATGCCAAGATATGGGTTAGGGCCGTATATAAAATAATCTCTGCTTAAATAGTTTTTAGCTTTCAGTCCTTTTTCTTCCCAGAATTTTATCTGTTCATAATTATCACTCTGAGAGGGTCTTATATAAAGAATTATAGCATAAGGTTCACTTATATTATTTACTCCGTTATTGTGTAATTTCACCCTGAGATTTATCTTCTCTCCCCTGCTTATTATTATGATTTTTTCTATAGTAAGATGGGACAGATTTGTTGAAGTTACACCGGTCTGAACATTTTTACCGGTGCCGGGAGAAGTATCATTACCGTAAAGATATGATTTCGGATCTCCCTGAAGAATTTTAATTTTAACTGCAGACAACAGGTTTTTACTCCAGTAACCTTCAAACCAGATTTTATCACCCAGTCGAATGTCTTCAAAATTCAAAAAATTATTGTCTATTTTTATTTCAGTAGAATCATTTATTTTCAGAGTTATTGAACCATAGTCTACTGTATCCACTTTGAGAGTTTTATTATCTTCGTCTATAGATTTAACTGCACCTGCATTTATACATTTCCCTGTATTTGCAGGATTTCTGTCATCTCCCGGCATCTGTGCCATAAGGGATGATATAAGAAGCATGAAGATGGATAATATGATAAAAGATTTTTTAAACATTATAATTCCTCCTTTAATCGTGACGCGTAACGCGTAACGCGTGACGGGTGGTTCGTAATGCGTGATGCGTAATGCGTGATGCGTTTTTTCACCGGTACCGGGCAAACACAGTGGTTCTCCCCTACTCTTCACTTTTCACTACTCACTACTCACCGTTCTTACCCTCTTTCTTCCCTCACATAAGGTATACCAAGGGCTGCCGGTGCTCCAATTCTTCTTTTTGCTGCACCTTTTGTGGCTATCAATAAGACAAGTATTGTAAATATATATGGTAACATTTTAAGGAGCGGTGCAGGTATATTGGCTATACCTGTTGCCTGAATTCTGAGTTGCAGCGCATCTACCCCTCCAAATAAATAGGCGCCTGCTGCCGCTTTTACGGGATTCCATGTAGCAAATATCACAAGGGCAATGGCAATCCATCCCCTTCCTGCGCTCATATCCTGAACCCACATGGGTGTATAGGCAAGAGATAAATATACACCTCCGAGACCGCACAGGAGTCCTCCTGTAAATATATAGAGGTATCTTACCAGTGAAACATTAATACCGAGAGAGTCTGCCGTCCTCGGATTTTCTCCTACAGATCTCATGTACAGACCCGGTCTTGTTTTAAATATATAAAAATAACAGAGAGGTATAAGCACATAGGAAAGATAGATAAGTATATCCTGATTGAATAATATGTTACCTATTACGGGAATTTTTGATAGTACAGGTATTGCTATTGGAGTAAAACCTTTTGTGGGAATCCCTACAAGATTTTTACCAAAAAGTCCGCTCAGGCCTGTACCAAATATGGTAAGAGCTATACCGCTCACTACCTGGTTTGCTCTCAGAGTTACCGTAAGAAAAGCATGTATGAGGCTTATCAGCCCTCCTGCCAGTACACCTGCAAGAACTCCGAGAAAAAGACTTCCCGTATAATGATTTACGGCATATCCCGATACGGCGCCTGTCAGAATCATGCCTTCAAGACCCAGATTGAGGACTCCTGATTTTTCAGTAAATATTTCTCCCACTGTCGCAAAGAGCACAGGTGTTCCCGATCTTATAGCTGCCGCCAGTATTGAAACTATGAGTATAAACAGTTCTCCGTCATTCATAATTAGTATTTTATATTAATTTTATCGTCTATGCAATAGGTTTATATGAGAATCGTAACGCGTAACGCGTAACGCGTGACGGGAGGACACCCTTTATTACATGCTTATGGTCAGGTCAATAATTACTGACGCCTGATAGCGATTGCGTTTAAATAATGAATCTACCGGTCGTAAAAAAAACACTATTAAAATTGACTTATCAGAGCCATTATGATAATTTAAAGGTATAGAAATTTTTATTTTTAATGGCCTAAAATAAAGATTTAGATAAAAATTAAGTAAAGGCAGTTTATCTAAATAATTTATTTATAGTAATATATTTAATCAAAGTCTTTACTCTCGCGTGACGCGTTACGCGTAACGCGTCACGAATCAAAAGAGGTATTCTCTGATGCTTGAAGCAGGCACAGTCCTTAATAATACATATACGGTAAAAAAGCTCCTGGGGAAAGGTGCTATGGGTAGTGTTTATCTTGTAGAAACAATGAAGGATTGTAAAAAACTGGTTGTAAAAGAATTAAATTTTTCTGCAGAATCAAAACTTGACTACGATTCCGCAAGAGAGATATTCTTCAGGGAAGCAGAATTTATGGCCAAATTTGATCATTCCGGGCTGCCTGAAATGCATTGTATTTTCAGCCACGACGGACATGATTATATTACAATGGAATATGTAAAGGGCTCTACTCTTGAAGATATAATAAATAAAAGCTCTGTTCCCATACCTGTAGAGAAAGCAATTACATGGGCTATAGAAATTGCAGATATTTTGAACTATCTCCATAATACCTTCGAAATGCCACTTATATATAAAGATCTGAAACCATCCAATATTATGATAACACCGCAGGAAAAAGTAATGATTATAGATTTCGGCATATGCCGCTACTATAATCCCGATAAAGATACAGATACCTTCAGACTCGGTTCTCCCGGCTATGCGGCACCGGAACAGTATAAAGGAAGAGGCCAGTCCTGTATCCAGACAGATATATTCGCTCTCGGAGTCATATTGTTTCAGATGGTCACAAAATATGACCCTACCCTTACACCATTCAAGTTTCCTCCAGTAAAATCACTTAATCCTTCAATAGATGATGACCTGGAGGCTATAATAAACAGAGCCATTCAATTACAGCCTCTGAAACGTTATATAGGTGCACTGGAATTAAAAGAAAAACTGGAAAAATATAAAAAGTCACATTTCCCCGGTAAATCAGAAGAAATAAAAAAACAGGTTCCACAGCAGGGTCTGACAAAGACTCCTTCAGTAAAATCTCAGAAAAAAAAGTCACAAAAAAAACATTACCATCCAATACCAGGTAAGAAAAACAGTAGTAAGAAGAAAGACGGTACTCTTATAGAATTCCTGATTATTCTTGCCATACTATCCATTATGGCAGCTATTGTGATACCTAACATAATTAAATCAAACAGGACAGAAAAATTAAAACTGAGCAGAGAAACCAGAACAGAAACACCGGATGTAAGGAGAGAAAGCACAATACCGGACGTAAAGAGGGGAAGCGGCACAGGGCAAAGAAATGAATGTATAAGAAATCTAAAGGACATAGCAACCGGTCTGGAAATGTGTTTTACAGATAGAAACTGTTATCCCCCCGGTATTTCCTCTATTGTTCGTCTGGGCTATGTAAAAGAACTTAAATGTCCTTTTTCAAACCAGGCTTATATATATATAGCATCTTCAGACAGAAAAGCATTCACTCTCTGCTGTCCCGGTAATTCAGTACATGGAAGTAAAGACGGAAAATTTCAGGGTCATTACCCTCAATACAGCTCTTCCAGAGGTATCATACCGGATGAATGGAATGCAAAATAAAACTCTGTTATATTTTTATACCGAGAAAAGATTTTAATACATGAATAACTTCACCGAGAGAAGGTCTTTCTTCTTTGCCTGTCAGTCCTACTGACAGTTCCTGTGAAATTGCTTTATCACCTCTGTGGCCTTTTTTGTAGGCAATTACTATCCTCTGAAGTTCTCCTTCATCAAGCCACAGCCCCTGACATTTATGGCATACATCTATAGTTACATCACCAAATAATTTTTCCATGAGAGATATTTTACATCTCGGACATATTCTGGCTCTTGTTGTGATTGTATAGCCTACTGCCTGTAAGGGCATGGATTCTTCAGAGAGGAAAAATTTCATTTTAAGGGTAGGACTTTCAAAAAATTGATTCAATTCCTTTGCATCAAACCACATGCCTGAACAGGACGGGCATATGTCTATTTCAAGACCGCTTACCGGGTCTCTTTCCAATTTCATAGCTACTTTTCTGCATACTGGACATGCCAGGGCCATTTGAACTCACTGCCTTTCTATTCGTAACGGGTGACGCGTGACGCGTGACGCGTAAATTTCACCCTTCACTTTTCACTCTTCACTCTTCACTTTTTACTCTTCACTCTTCACTTCTCACTACTCACTACTCACGTAAATTATACCATAGCTTTTTTTCTATTGCAAAAACTATTGACATTCACCATGAAAATTTTTATACTGAAATAGTAATTTTTCTTACATGTCACGCGTCACGCGTTACGCATCACGACTTAAGGGGTGAGAAGATGAAAAAATAAGTGTTCCGTTTATGAGGATTTCTCTCAGTCAGTCTATATGCATCCTCTGAGCCTTTCTTTATTTCTGAAAGGAGGGAACACTTATAATGATACTTCAACTCAAATCTGTAACTAAATATATTGGTGCAAGAAAATTATTAAGTGATATTTCGTTTATAATAAATAAAGGTCAGAGGGCAGGCTTAACAGGCAGAAATGGCTGTGGTAAGTCTACCCTTTTTAAATTGATCTCACAGGAAGAAAAACCTGACAGAGGAGAGATAATAACAGGTAATATAAAAACCGGCTATCTCCCGCAGGGTTTTTCAGAGCTTCATAACAGACCTGATATAACAGTAAAGGATTTTCTTTTTGAGCCGGTAAAACCATATATGGAAAAACTTCACAGGCTTGAAAAAATCATGGAAAATCCTGATAAAGAGAAAGATTTAGAGGATGTACTGGCTGATTACGGAAAAACCATGAGTGACTTTGAGTCACGCGGCGGTTATCTCTATGGAGAAAAATTAAGCCACATATTTGAAAAGCTGAATATAGATGACCATATAACGACTGAATGTACTATAAATTTTTTGAATTTAAGCGGAGGTCAGAAAATCAAAGTGGGTCTTGCAAGGATTCTTGCAGGAAACCCCGATCTTCTATTACTGGATGAGCCGACAAATTACCTGGATCTTAAATCCCTTTTATGGCTCGAAGAATTTTTACTTGATTTTCCAGGTTCCATCCTGTTTGTATCTCATGACAGGAAATTTTTAGACACTGTTGCCACAGATATATTTGATATATCAATACTGGACGGTACCATGAAAGTCTACTGCGGCAATTATTCCTTTTATGTTAGAGAACAGGAAAAAGAAAGGGAAAAACAGTGGGAAAAATATAATGAACAGCAGGCAAAAGTAGCTGCCATACAGGCAGATATAAGTAATACAAAAGGTTATGCCATAAAGACCGAATTGACGACAATACACTTTTTCCCCAGATCAAAGGCCAGAAAGGTTGCAAGGAAAGCCGTAGTAAGAGAAAGAAAACTTGAGAAAATGCTTTCCGGGGAAAATCGTATAGATAAACCATGGACTATTGAAACTGTGAGGATAAAACTGTCAGATGATATAAAAAAAGGCAAATCATTATTAACTGTAAGAGATGTAGCTTTTTCACTTCCAGATGGCAGAAAGCTTTTTTCCGGTGCAAGTCTGGAACTGTCCTGTGGCGAAAAGATTGCCATAATGGGGCAGAACGGCTCAGGGAAAAGTACTTTTATGAAGATCATCTCAGGAAAAATTAAATCTTTTTCAGGAGAGGTAATAATATGGCCCGGCACCAATCAGGGATATTTACCTCAGGATGAAGTGGAAGCTCTGAAACCGGACAGAACCGTTATAGAGGAATTTCGTTCTTCTATCAATATGGAAGAAGGAGAGGCAAGAACATATCTCCACAGAATGCTTTTTAAAGGTGAAGATGTGTTTAAAAAGGTGGCTGAGCTGAGTTACGGAGAAAGGATAAAACTGGTTCTTGTAAAACTTATGGCATCAGGAGTCAATACCCTTCTTCTGGATGAACCTACGAGCCACCTGGATATAGACAGTATGGAACGGTTCGAAGAGGCTCTCTGTGAATTTACCGGAGGGCTTATGGTAATTACTCATGACAGATATTTTATAGAGAAACTCGGTATTAAGAAGATATATATATTAGAGAAAGGAGTTTTTCGGCAGGGTTATTGAAAGTGAGAAGTGAGCGGAGCGAGGGGATAAGACTCCACTCACTTTTCACCTCTCACTACTACCGGCATGTTGTTTTTTCCCATCTGGTATTTCTGCTTTCTTTTCCATGTTCTTTTTTCTATCGTACATTGAACTTCATCCTTTCCATATGTTATTATGAATATAAAAGGTACATTAAGGAGGAACTATAAATGGAAAGTGTTGCAAAGAAATTAGATATAGAGAAAAAATATAGTTATGCAGATTATCTGTCCTGGCCTGATGATGAAAGGTGGGAGATTATTGATGGTGTTCCTTATAATATGAGTCCTGCTCCGACTATAAATCATCAGAGGATATCCAGGAGATTAATGTATTATCTGGAAGACTATTTGAAGGATAAAACCTGTGAAGTATTTGATTCTCCTGTGGATGTCAGGTTTCCTAAAGATAAGAAGAAGAATGATAAAGAGATATTTAATGTTGTTCAGCCTGATATTATTGTTGTATGTGATAAGGATAAGATAGAAGATGATAAAGGTTGTCTCGGCGCTCCTGATATAGTGATAGAAATCCTTTCTCCTTCTACTGCTTCTAAGGATATTATAAAGAAACGGAGGCTTTATGAAAGAAATAAGGTGAAACAGTACTGGATTGTTGATGCTCAGGAGAAAGAGATTTATATTTATAAGTTACAGGATAACAGTAAATATGGGGATCCTGAAGAATATATCAAATCAGATAAGATAAAAGTCGAAGGTTTTGAAGGTCTGGAGATAGATTTAAGTCTGGTTTTCAGAACAGGATTACAGCAGGCTTCGGGGTAAAAAGAATATGACATTACATTTATCATTCTACTGCATACTAATAAAAAGATCGTGAAGATATTTATACATACCGGGGTCACATTTCAACAGATCTTCATGATTTTGAGGATGGAAAAATGCTTCTACCGATTCTGCAAAATATTCCTGCGGTTTATGGGAAGCATATTTCGATACGAAACCTGTTCTCTTATGATAGAAGGTATTCCATAACTGGACAGAAAGACCGAACTGAGATTTATGCATTATCTGCCAGGCATAATCATAGGCATGGGCAAATTCATGGATTGACGTGGTTCCGTATATACCGTTTATACGTTCTTCTCCTATGGCGACCATTTTCCATACAAGATCTTCATTTACCCTGTAGGTGCGGAATACTCCTCTTATTTCATCCATACTGCGGTGGAACTCCCCTCTTCCCGTTTCTCCTGAGCCGAATAATTGATGGCCGTAAACCTTTATTTTTGAAAGTCTTTCATGAGGGGCAATTATTATTACCCACAGATCATGTTCCTGACAGGTTCTTATGAATTTTTCACCGAGTACCACCAGTTCTGCTTTAAGTTTTTCCTTTGCCAGGGGGTCAGAAGATTTTATTATCATTTTATCCAGCATGGCAAAACTCCTCTGACGGCTCTCTTCAGGTATATTCTGCCCCAGTAATTTGTTTGCCTTTGATATGACTGCTTCTTTACCTTCCCTGTATATTTCCTGAATATCCATAGATCCTTCTTTTCCTTTATTCGGATCCACTATTTCTATTTCCAGGTATTTTTTCTGAACAAAAGCTAAAGGGGTGCCGTCAGGATTTTTGAGTCCCATGACAGAATCCGAAAATTCTATAGTACGGGGAGGAGGGGGTTGAATTCTATCAGGTACAGGCATTTCCGGGAGCTGAAGTTCATTGTATACTGCGGCAAGGTCCAGCTTATCTCTTTTTTTTCTCACGGGAGGCGGCGGCAGTTCAGGCGGTTTTTCTGCTTCCAACGGAGGAGGCAGAAAGATTTCTTCTTTCACAGGATCAGGTTTTTCTACGACAGGGGGAGGTACAGGAGGTTTAATCTCCTCTTTTTCAGGAGGAGCAGTAGTTTTCATACCTCTGAGATTTTTATCTCCAATGATATAGGGAGAAATAAAGCCGTCTTCCTGGCCGGAATTTAAGAGACTCATGAAAACACCACCTCTCTGATAAATTATTATATTACTTATTTCTCTGAATTTTTCTATTTCCTTCAGAATTGTTAACTAATTTCCCCTGGTTATCATAATCTGTGTTCCTCTGTTCATATTTATCGATTTACAGTGCTGAACTATCTTTTTAACTACCTTTGCGAAATTATTTTTAATATTATATTCCATTTCAGGCCCCAGGGTTTTACCGTAATTAAATTTATCACCTATTATGAGATGAGTTATATTTTCCGATATTATTTCACAGATAAGAGCTTCTTTCAGAGTTTGAACAGTCTCGGTTTTTGTTCCCGAACCGGTCAGGAGTGATCCGAACCCTCCCGTAGCATGCCTAAATACATTTTTAGCAATTTTTTCCCCGGCACCGGCCTGTCTTTTTACTGTCTTACTTTCCGATTCTTCAACTCTGTATACATTTACCTCTTTTATAGAATCCCAGGATAACTGATAGGTCTGAGGAGGATAACCTTTCTCCATTCTCATAACCTCATCTGCAAATATAATAACCCTTACACCTGCTTCGTCTATATCTATATTTCTCTCAGGCGGCGGAATACTGGCCAGTATATTCAGAGGTTCTTCTCCTTCAAGTAAAGGCCCGCCGCACTCCATGCAAAATTTATTTATATCCGGGTTAACAGTATTACACTGTTTGCATTTCAATTCCGGCACAAGTCCTTCCAGGCTGGCACCGCAGTAAAAACAGCTTTTCTTTCCAAATTTTATTTTTCTTCCGCATTCACGGCAACTGACTGTATCCATATTTTAGACCTTCCTTTCTCAGCTGTAATAAGTGAGTAGTAAGCCACTGCAACTCACTATAATCGTGACGCGTAACGCGTGACGCGTGACAGGTGGTTTTGTGATGCGTGATGCGTGATGCGTGTGTTACCGGTACCGGGCGACCACAGGGGGTCGCCCCTACTACTCACCACTCACCACTCACTCTCCTTTAACCTGTGCTTTATAATATGCTCCGGGAATAAAATATTTCCCGGCCACTTCCACTACTTTTTCAGATGTGACTTTCTTTATATTATCTACATATTGAAGAACATAATCCTTATTTACTCCGTAACATGCCGCTTCTGCCAGGGCAGCAGTCCTTGCAAGGGTTGTCCTTTCCCCTGCCAGATGAATGCCTGTAATATAATTTTTCCCCTGAGTCAATTCTTCTTTCGAAGGTGGGGCTTCATAGAGTTTTTTAAATTCTTTCACAAGAAGCTCTTCCGTAAGAGCAGCAGTATCGGGCGATGTGGCAGCATAGGACATAAAAGTGCCGCCTTTACCGTAAAAATGATTGTATGTATGTATCACATAGGCAAGTCCCCTCTTGCCTCTTATTTCATTCCAGAACCTTCCTCCGTCACCTGTTGTAAGTCCCCTTATGACCTGTAACACAGGATAATCATCATGACCTGACGGAACAGTGGCATATCCTATGGCTGTAGAAGTCTGGCTTCGTTTCTTTGAAACAATATGTTCCACAGGATTATAAACAGGTTTAATGACATAATCAGGTGTAATGGCCTTCTGCCCTGACGGCAGTCTTTCAAGAAGGTTCATTTCCTTCATTATCTTATTTTCCGTAAGATCTCCTCCGAAAGCTACTATAAGATTTGAACCTTTAACCATCAGATCATGCCATTTAAGGAGATCCTGTCTTTGAATTTGTTTTATTACTTCTTCCATGCCTTCAGGCGGTAATCCGTAGGGATGTCCTCTGAACACTTCCTGTGAAAATAAAGACAGACATTGCTCTCTGGGACTGTCTTCTATTCCCCTTATCCTGGCAAGAATCTTTCTTTTTTCAATTTCTATTTCTTCTGAAGGGAATGACGGATGAAGTAATATTTCCTGAAGTATCTGGAAAGATGTCCCGAAATTCCAGGAAGTGCCTTTCAATATAAAACCGAAATAATCATTCTTTATGACAGGTCTCACAGATACGCCCAGTGTCTCCAGTTTCCCGAGCAGTTCTCTACCGGTAAAATCATGAGAGCCTTTCAGCATTGCAGACTGCATAAGTGATGTTATGCCGCAATTTTGTATATCCTCCTGAGATTTTCCTCCTCTTAACAGCAATGCTGCAGTAAATATTGGAATACGCGAGTTTTCAAGAAGTAATATTTCCGGGCCGTTAGAGAGATTGAACTCCTTTATTTTATCAAGAGGCTTCCCTTCAGGAAATAAAAGAGTTAAACTTTTTCCTTCCAGAAGTACCTGTTCATCTGATTGATATGTTGTTTCTTCTGCAATCCGAAGAGCCTCTTTAATTGATGGTATTAAATCTTCAGAATCTCTTTTCTCAAAAGAATCCTTTTCAGGAATAATAGTGCATACGGATATATTGTCAGGTCTGAGATATTCCTTTGCCCTTTTTAGTATTTCCTCCGAATTAAGGGCAAGTATGTCGTTAAGATATTTATCACAGTTCAGGAAAGAACCGGTTCTTGTTTCTACTATGCTCTTGAAGCCTACTTCCTGTCTTATATCATCATGGAGGAATAATATGTTATTCTGTATAATACTTCTGGCTCTCAATAGTTCCGGCTGTGTAACTCGATGGGATGCAAGAGCAAAAATTTCTGACATGACTGCTTTTTCCGCATCTTTTAACCGTTTCGTATCGGTTTTCATGAATATATTGAACATAGTATTTTCATCGAAATCAGAGGCACTGGCAATTATTTCATCTACGAGGCCTTTTTCTTCCCTTACCTTCAGATTAAGTCTGGAATTAAATCCCTGTCCCAGTATTATGGCAAGAAGTTCCATTGCCCCGTTTTCTTCCTGAAGATATTTCGGGGAATGAAAACCGCACATCCAATAAACCTGTCCCACCTGGCGCCTCATTTCCATATATCTTATTTCATGCTGGGGAGGTTCTGCCGGGGAATAAGTGCCTGATAACTCTCTGTCAGGAAGAGGAGCAAAGGTCTGTCTCACTTCACGTTCCACTGTTTCATGATCGATATCGCCTGCCACCACAAGAATATAATTTCTCGGTACATATCTTTCATAGAAATACTTATCTAAATCTTCGGGAGTAAGTTTATTTAGAATCTCTTCCGGCCCGAGTCTCCATCTTCTTCTGCGGTTAAACTTATAGGCAACGGAATAAAGTTTTTCTCTGAGCATGGCCTGAGGCATATCCATTTTACGTTTACTTTCCTGTTTTATAGCACCCATTTCACTCTTAAATACTTCGGGATGAAACACAGGTTTGCCGAAACCGTCACAGAGAATATCCATTGCCATCGAAAGATTCTGGGAAGGCACTGTAAGAAGATATTCCGTATAATCATAGCTTGTGCCTGCATCATACATGGCTCCCGCCATTCTTCTGTCTATGGAAAAAATCTCTTTTTCCGTTCTTTTTTCAGACGCATGCATCAGGTTATGTTCCACTACATGACTTATCCCTACCAGTTCGTCAGGTTCCCAGCAATAGCCTGTATTTGCATGGACTGATACGATTACAACAGGAAAATTTCTGTTTATTATAGATATGACCTTCAGACCGTTTTCCAGGACGTAATATTTATAACTTTCAGGTAAATTATTATTCAATGTCAACATTCCTTTCATGTCAGCTATCAGCTTTCAGCTATCAGCAGTTGGCAGAAAAGCTGAAAAGTGAAATGCTATTTTATTAATTTCATTATAATGGGCACCATATCCCCGGGAGGAAGAATATATGTTGCACCTCCGAGTTTTATAGCTTCTCCCGGCATGCCATGAACGACAGAGCTTTCTTTATCCTGTGCTATGGTAACAGCCCCTTTATCTCTCATCAGTTTTAATTCTGCAGATCCGTCTGTGCCCATACCTGTCAGGAGAATACCTATTGAAGAAGATCCGTAAACATGTGATACGGATCTGAAAAGAGATGATACAGACGGACATATATGCTCACCTGTTACTGCTTTTCTGAGTCTTATTAAACCATTGGTACCGACTTCCATATGAAAATCATCAGGAGCAAAATATATGTGTCCTCCTTCAGGTTTTATATCATGTGACGCAAGATGAACAGGGAGTTTTATATCGCTTTTCAACCATTCTACCATACCTTCTATAAATCCCCTGGCAATATGCTGGACAATAAACAGAGGTACATCTACGGGAGTAGAAAGACCCGATAATAAGGTACGCAGCGCGAAGGGGCCTCCTATAGAAGAACCTATGGCAATTACCTTTATCTTACTGTTCTTAAATTTCAATGATGGCTCATCTTGATATACAGGTATTTCTTTTTCTCTTCTGTTCCACCTTTTTATAACCTTTATTTCTGACATTAATTTCAGGGTATTAATAAATTTTTTCTTCATTTCTTCAGTATTTTTAAGTTCTATAGAGGGTTTTTCCAGTATGCCCACTGCACCTGCTTCCATAGCTTTAAAAGTCATCTGTGCATCTTCAGGATTACAGTAGGAACTGACTATAACAACAGGAACAGGAGCGTTTTCCATAATTTTTCTTGTCAGGTCGAAACCGTTTATACCGGGCATATTAATATCCATTGTTATTATATCAGGCTTTTTTCTTTGCAGAATATTAAGAGCCTCTGCTCCGTTCCCTGCTACACCGATTAACTGTATATCAGGATCGGAACTCAATATGTCAGATAAAATAAATCTTACTGTTTGAGAATCGTCAACTATGAGAACTTTTATCATATGTTTTCCTCTGTATATAAATGAATCGTAACGCGTAACGCGTAACGCGTGACGCGTGACGCGTGGATTCGTGATGCGTGATGCGTAATGCGTGATGCGTGACGCGTGTCATTACCACTCACTACTCACTACTCACTACTCACTACTCACTACTCAAATTAACTTTTTTATAACATTTAACAGATTGCTCTGGTCGAAGGTACTTTTCACTATATAGGCACTTGCACCGACATCTATCCCTCTTTCTCTGTCTTCCTGTGAAGAAAGGGAAGTCAGCAGAATAACGGGAAGTTCCGAAAGTTTCTTATCGCTCCTTATTTTTTCTGTCAGTTGAAAACCATCCATTCTGGGCATTTCCACATCTGAAACAACGAGATGAAAATTTTCTTCTCTTAAAGCCCTGTAGGCATCAATACCGTCAACAGCCGTGTTAACATTATACCCTGAAGCTTCCAGAATATTTTTTACAAGTATCCTGGAAGTAATGGAATCATCTGCTACCAGAATTGATTTATTTTCTTCTTTTCTTTCTTCCGTAGCTTTTATCCTTCGTACATGAGTAATTTTTAAAGCAGATTTTATCAGATCAGATGTGTTTAAAATTGGAATTACTTTACCGGCAGTTGAAATAGTCGCACCTGAAATATTTCTCACACTGACCAGCTGTTTTCCCAGGCTTTTTACAAGGACTTCCTGTTCTGACACTATCTCATTTACACAGAAAGCAACGGTTTTGTCTCCCCTGTGAATAATTACAAGTGTAATAAGATCAGCGTTTTCTTCTATTCTCTGCGGTAATTCCAGTATATCCGGGAGATAAACAAGGGGAATAATTTTTTTATCTATTACCACAGTTTCTTTATTCTCAACTGTTTTTATATCACTCTTTTTTATTCTTAAAATCCTTTTTATATTTATGGCAGGTATGATAAATTCTCTTCCCGACACACGAACAAGAGAACCTCTGAATGTGGCAAGCGAGAGGGGAAGAACTATTTTGAATGTTGTTCCTTTGTTCCGGCCGGTTTCAACTGTTATATTTCCACCCATTTTCTCAACAGTTTCTCTTACTATTGCCATACCCAGGCCTCTACCTGAAATATCCGTAATGATAGGACTTGATGAAATATCCGGTTGAAATATAAGTGAAACAATTTCATCTTCTGAAATTTTATCTGAAATAATACCTTTTTTTATGGCTACTGATTTAATTCTTTCCACGTCGATTCCTCTGCCGTCATCTGATATTACGATACTTACTTTCCCCGTATCAAGCTGTAAAAGACTGATTTTTATAGTACCTTTTTTATCTTTATTTTTTTTCTCCCTTTCCGAAGGAAGCTCAATACCATGATCAACGGAATTTCTCAGGAGATGAATAAGAGGGGTTTTCATTTCTTCCAGTATACGCCTGTCTATTTCAATATCACTGCCTTCAATGAATAACTCCACTTCTTTATTCTGAACCTTTGAAATATCTCTTATCATTTTCGGAAAAGATAAGGTAATAGATGAAAAAGGCAGCATGAGAGTTTTTTTCATTTCTTCAAGAAGGGTATCTACAAGAAATGTAACTGAACGAGAATCCATAAGAGATACTTTAAGAAGAGCGGAAATCTTATTTTCAAGTAAATTGATGTAGTTATTGTTAAATTCCAGAAATTCTAAAAGTCTGTTATCTAAAAAATTTTTTATATCTTTTTCATCTGTCATTCTGGAAAAAGTTTTTATATTGGGGGCAATCTTTTTTCTTTCTTTTTTCCAGAGAACTATCATATCTTTAATATCTTTCAAATCGGAAGAACGCTGCCTTGCAGAGAGTTTCACAGAGAGCAATTCCTCTGCATGAAGCATAAGGTTATCCAGTTTTGTCGCAGATATTTTCACAGTTTCAGAAGAAGTTTTACCTTTAATGACTGTTTCCATGTCTTTTGTAACAGATTCGACTTTATGGTTTTCTTCCCGGACATCTTTTAGTTCTTTAAAAGATTCCACTCTGTCTGTAGAAGGAATCTCTTTTAAAGGTTCTTTAAATGATTCCACTCTGTCTGGAGCAGGAATCTCTTTTAAAGATTCTTTAAAAGATTCCACTCTGTCTGCATCAAAAATCTCTTTTAAAGGTTCTTTAAATGATTCCGCTCTGTCTGCATCAAAAATCTCTTTTAAAGGTTCTTTAAATGATTCCGCTCTGTCTGGAGCTATTTTTTCCGTCAAAACATCACGTTTTTTCACTGTTTCTCCTGTTTTTAACAATTCAAGTTCCTGAATTATCCCTGAAATATCTTCCCCTTCGGAAGAAGCAAGAAGTTTTCCCATAATATCAACAGCTTTATGAAATATATCAAACATCTCACTGTGCAAAGCAAGCATATTTTTTTTCAGGAGAGAAAAAATATTTTCCATAGAATGGCAGAGAGTTTCTATGGAAGTCAGATTAACAGCTCTGGCAGCGCCTTTCAGGCTGTGAGCTTCTCTGTATATTGTTTCCAGAATTATCTTTTGCTTTTCTTCCGACCCTTCTTTTTCCAGTTCCAGAAGTGATGAAGACATAACATTAATTCTTTCTTCTCCTTCTGATTTAAAGGCAGAAAGAAGCATCTGAAGAAATTCATCATTCATATCCATAGTCAGTACATCCTTACTATAATTTCATAACAGCCGATGTATATTTACCGTGGTGAACATAAATACTATATACATGCTCTCGTGATGCGTAACGCGTAACGCGTGACGGGTGGTTTTCGTGATGCGTGATGCGTAAAGCGTAATGTGTGATGGGCAATATAAACCCCTTACGTGTCACGATAAACCATGAAATATACTAATCTACAGTTTGTAAATTTTTATAAGATCCTTTAATTTTCCCCATAATTCTCCTATAGATTTCGTTGCATCTTCAAGCTGTCTTGCACTTTCTACATTCTGCATGCTTGCCTCTTTGATATTTTTCATTGCCATATTGACCTGTTCTATACCTGCCAGTTGCTGGTGACTTGACGCTTCAATCTGTATTGAACTCTGTGCTGCTTCCAGGACACTGTTTGAAAGGGTCACAATAGCTTCTCCTGCCCGGGAAGATTGTTTTACTCCCAGTTCCACTGCTTTGATTCCATGTTCTGCAGCCATTACCGCTGCAGTTGTAGCTTTCTGTATATCATTTAAAATATGTCTTATCTGTCCTGTTGCCTCTTTTGACTGTTCTGCAAGGCTTCTTACTTCCTGTGCCACGACTGAAAAACCTTTCCCTGCTTCTCCTGCCTTTACCGCTTCTATAGCCGCATTGACTGCAAGGATATTCGACTGTTCTGCAAGATCATTTACAGTAGCTATTATTTCTCCTATGGACTGGCCCTGTTCGCTGAGTTTTACGATAGTTTCCGCAATGGATTCCATATGTTCTTTTATCTTTTTTATCTCTTCTATTGTATCTTCTGTAGATTTTTTTCCCTGCTGTGATATAGCTGCTGTTTTCTGGGCACCTGCAGATAATTGTTTTGCTTTCTGGCTGGAAAGTTCTGAAGTCTGTCTCAGTTCTTCTATAGTTGCAGTTGTTTCACTGACAGATGCAGCTGTTTCCGTGGCAGTGCTTGAAAGTTCCGCTGTAGCAGCAGATATTTGACTGACTGCTACAGAGAGTACAGTCGTTCCTTCAAGTATTTGCTCTATCTGTTTCCTGAAGAGTTCTACCATGGAAGCAAATTCATGTTCTAAAACACCAATTTCATCCTGTCTTTTACCCGACTTTATATGAACAGTGAGATCTCCTTTACCGAATTTTGTTATTTCACCGGCTACTTCTTTTACCGGATCTGAGATATTTTTTGCTATATAATAAACCAGCAGTATAATCAGAATAATTAATACAATTGCGATTTTAACTATATTCAGTTCAAGTTCTCTTACAGGTTCAAGCGTTTCTTTCATAGTTATTTCCGAAACTATCATCCAGTCGAAATCTATGCCGAACTGTTCATTTAATCCCAGTTTCTGGAAGGAAGTAAGCACGTCCTCACCATGAGAATTTCTTACTATTTCCAGCCCTTCTTTAAGGTCAAATACATTTTTTTTCTCCAGTCCTTCATTCTTTACTTTCATCACTGTAATTCCTGTGTCCAATCGTGTATTGGAACGTTTCAGATAATCAGAACCCATAAAATATGTAACTTCTGTATTCCCCATACCTTCCCTGGATTGAAGCAAAGAGTTTATCTCGTCAGGAGTCAATCTTATTGCTATTACACCATAGATTTCATTATTTTCCTTAAAGGCGGGCAAGCCAAGAAACAATGACATCTCACCGGCAGGTTCATAATAGCTGTAATCTATCATAACAAGTTTTTTATCTTCCATTACTTTTTCCCAGAGCTTTCCGAGGCCGCTGTCTTTATAAGGGCCTGTTTTTAAATTTGTCCCCAGATCTTTTCCCCTGGATGATGAATAAAGAACATGACCATGAGAAGCACATATGAAATACATATCCTTCAGTTTATATACTTCTACGAATTTTCTAAAATAATAATCAATTTTAGTATAAACCTCTTCATATGCGGGGATACCGGTCTTTAAATTCCCATCGGCATTGACTTCTCCGTATGTATGATAGACTTTAAGAGGTTCATAGGCTTTTCGAAAATTTCTGTCTGATCTTATTATCAAAACATCTACTATACTATTCAAATATGATTTTACCTGTTTTCTCTTCATTTCCATATTGGCTTTAAGTTTATTCGATGATGTTTTCTCCAGAACTGCTCTGCCCGTCCTGTAAGTCGTATAACCGATACAGACTACAGTCAGTAATGACACAGTAAGAAACAATATCATTAATCTGGCCATAAGGCTTCTCTGAATAAAATTCATTGTCTTTCCCCTCCATATTTTTAAAATATATTTATTCTATTTCTTCGGAAACTATAAGTTTTTTATCGGAAAGTATTTTTTCGCCGTCAAGTATTACTAAAGGTCCTTCTGCAATACCTTTTAAATATTCTGTTCCTATGTCAGTCAGGCCCGGAAATAAGGCCTGCAAACTGTTAATATCGATCCCGGCCATACCTGTTATAGAATCCGCCAGAATTCCGACTTCCATATCATCTGTTTCCAGAATTATAACCTTATTCAATTCTGTTATACCACTTTCAGGAAGATTGAAGAACTTTTTTATATCTATTACCGACACTATCCGGTGGCGAACATTTATAACACCTGCCACAAAAGACGGTGTACACGGTATGGGTGTAAGGTCTTTCAACGGGAAAATCTCTCTTACATATATGGCTTCAATGCCATATCTTTCGCCGGCAAGCATGAACTCCACTATTTGAGATACTTCTTTCCTATTTTCTTCAGCAGAAATTTCTCCGGCAAGTATTCTGGCTCTCTTTATCAAAATATTCTTTTTTTCTTCTTCCGTCAGAGCGTCTGCCTTCCATGTCTCTTTCATAGAATTACTCCTTTATTGAAGCATTGTTTTAACAATTTCTTTCATTTTCCCTGCCGTCATTCCGTCAGAAGCATGTAAAACCGCTTCGTCTCCGAGTTTATCCAGCATAGAAAGAGTATTTTCAAACTGTTTCTCTGCATCTTTCTGTTTCCCCTGTTGCAGATAGAGATTCCCCAGTAAAAAATAAGGAAGGATAAAATTGTCATCAATGTATATGGCTTTTTTAAGCGATATAATGGCTTCTTCAATCTTATTCTCTTCCTGCAGTATTGTAGACATGAGATAATAATAATATTTATCTGTCTTTTTATATTCTATTGCTTTTTTGCACCACTCTTCTGCAGGAGCGTATTTTTTTTGATTACTGTAGGATTTTGCCAGAATTATCATAGAGTCGGTATGAGATGATGATATATGGCCTCTACTGAAAAAATCTTCCAGCATCTGAGAAACCTCTCTGTAATGACCCTGTTCGTAAAGCTTTAATGATAATTCATATATATCATGTTCATGAACCGGTTTCTCTTTAAATTGTTCTGTACCGGTCAGTTCTGAAGCAGGTACCGAAGCAGTCTGTTCAAAAGAACAGGAAGAAAATACAGAGTCGTCAGAAATTTCCGGCTCAATCCGTTCACAGGGAAAAGAATAATCTTCCGTCCCAGACAGTGTCCGCACTTCATCTGTATTTATATAAAAAGTCTTATTATATATATCTTTTTTATATAATATGGCATGGCGGAAATTGACGGGAACAAATTTCGATCCTTCAAGACATAATGTTTCCGAAGGGCTTATAAAGAACCATCCTTTATCTGAAAGAGCATCATAAAAACGATTTATGATTTTCTGCCTTACTTCATGAGAAAAATACATAAGAACATTACGGCAGAATATTATATCCGTATTATGCAACATGGCGGGATAAATATCTTCTGCCAGATTGAGCCAGGAAAATATAACAGTTTCTTTTATATCACTTTTTATGGAAAAACTATGGTCATCTATTTTATCAAAATATTTATCTTTAAACGACGGAGGCGTTTCCCGGAATGACCAGTCCGTATAAATTCCTCTTCTGGCTTTTTCCAGTGAAACAGCGTTAATATCAGTTCCCATAATCTTTATATTCCATTCTCTTATATGTGAAAATATCTTATGGATACATATTGCAATGGAATAAGGTTCTTCTCCTGTACTGCATCCTGCGCTCCATATCTTTAAATGTTTCCCTGTCTTTTCTCCTGCTTCTATCAGTGACGGTAAAATGTTTTCTTCTAAAACATCAAATATTCTTCTGTCCCGGAAAAAATAAGTTTCTCCTACAGTAAGGTTTTCCACGAATAATCTCAAATCTTTTTCAGGTGATGACAGCAACGAGTTTATACATAAAGTCGGGTCTGTGACATTAATAGTTTTTGCATGTGAAATAACAGCTCTTTCCAGATCCTTCCATTTACTTTCCGGGAAACAGAGACCGGTCTTTTTATTAATAAAGTCACTCAATCTTCCGAGCAGATGTTCCGGAATATTCATATTTTTCTCCTGTTATCTCAGCAAGTTGTGCTTCTTCCCCGGGGAAAAGAAACTCATCCAGATTATGTATGACTATTATATGGGACGATAATTTTATAACACCTTCAATATATTTCAAATCAGGAAAAATACTGTCTTTCTTTTCTACATGTTCATCATCTATTTCCATAAGACCTGTAACTTCATCTACGGGAATTGACAGGATAAGCTTCTTTATTCTGGCAATGATCAGGTGATCACTTAATTCTATCTCCCTGTCAGGAAGACCAAATCTTTTACGTATGTTTATGACAGGTACAATAAGCGCTCCGATTTTAATAATACCTTTCAATATGTCAGGCCCTTCCGGCAGAGGCGTAACATTTACGGCACGATATATTCTTTCTACTGCAGATACGGAGATGGCATATTTTTCTTTTTCAAGTATAAATATAAGATAATGATTGGATTTATCTTTAATTTTTTTCACAGCTGTCGCTCACCACCATAACAGGCAGAGAAAAGTAAAAGGTCGAACCTTTATCTACAATGCTTTCAACCCATATTTTACCTCCATGTCCTTCCACTATTTTTTTAACAATGGCAAGGCCAAGGCCGGTACTCGATTCATCTCCTGTTGCCTGGACACTTGTTCTGCTGAAGGGTTTAAATAGCCTGGAAAATTCTCTTTCAGGTATCCCCTTACCTTCATCTTTTACAGCAATTAGAAGCTCCTCCGCCTTTTTTCTGATTGAAATTTCGACTTTACTTCCCGGGTAAGAGAATTTTACGGCATTACTGATTAAATTATTAAATACCTGCTCCAGTTTATGAATATCTATCTTTACGTGAGGAATATCACTATCATGATTGAAGAGTATATTGATGCCTTTTTTTTCTGACAGAACACGGTTTATCGTAATATTATGTTCCACAAGAGATATAAAATCAACATTACTGAGAGTCAGTTTCAGATTGCCCGATTCAATTATGGAAATATCAAGCAACTCATTTACCATATGAAGTAAAAATTCACTCGATTCCCTGATAGTTCCTATAAAATCAGCATAAGTTTCATCTGCTTTAATTCTATCTTCTTCCAGCAAAAATTCACTGTAACTCAGGATTGCGCCGATAGGGTTCCTTAAATCATGGGCAGCCATACCCAGAAGGCGATTTTTATCTTCATTCAATCTATAAAGTTCTTTATTTCTGTCTTCCAGTTCACTCTTCATCCTTATAAGTTCTCTGTTTGCTTCTTCCAGTTCCTGATTTTTGTTAATAGCATTTTCATAGGTGGAAAGGAGCAGATCTATTATCTGCATTCTGTCTGAACTGATGACATATGTCTGGCCCATAAATGAAATTACAATTTCAGGCTTTTCAGGTAATGTTTTTCTTAACTCCATGTTAACCAGTATGTAATTGATACGGCCCAGAAGGAATTCTTCTCTGTATGGTTTTGTAATAAAGTTATCTGCTCTGCATTCAAGCCCTCTTATAATATCCTTCGGATCTGAAAGGGTTGTGAGGAGTATAACAGGTGTATTTTTTAGAGTTTCATCCAATTTTATATGCCTGCATAATTCATAACCATCCATTTCAGGCATAACAATATCGGTAACAACTATATCAGGTTTTTCTTCTCTGACTTTTTCCAGTGCTTCTCTCCCGTTTCTGGCCAGAGAGACTTTATATCCGTTTTTTTGCAATATGAATTGAAGCTTTACTGCCTGGGTAAGGCTGTCTTCTGCTATTAAAATTTTGATGTCTTTATTCATAAAATTCTCCTCTTTAATATTGTCGTGACGCGTGACGCGTGACGCGTGACGCGAGGATTATACCATCTGACTATCAACTTCAGCACTGGAAATGATACCGGCAAAAATACCAGTTCAGTCTGAAAGTAATTTATTCCGAGAGTTTTTACTTTTATATATTATCGGCTATGTGACCGCTCCCACCGCCAAGCCCTATCGGCCTATGGCGGGGGCTTCTAGAGCTT
>CAYSLJ010000071.1:0-35913 GCA_964431735.1 uncultured Synergistia bacterium
TGCCCCTTCCACTATCCCACGGCTAAAGTCCGTGGGCTTTCCCCGGAATCGTAAATTAAATAGGTAATATTGGCTTTGTTTATATTAGATGCCAGAGCTGCTTTCTCTGCTTCTATATTATCTATATAAACACCTGTTCCTATCAATATATCCGTACCGGGAATTAATTTCACATAACTGAGCTTTGGCTGTACCCCTTTGCCTTCTTTTTCGAAGAAATATTGTACAAAACCTCCCCCATCTTTAGAAACTTTTATAAATTCTTTTACAAAAAAACAACCATTCGGGTCTTTCAGGTCAGAACAATCCTGACCATTTTTACTCTTATTTATAGGTACATTAATTCTTACACCGGTAAGGTCGTAGGTAAAGAAATAACCTGACCCATCTTTAAAAAAGCGTATGGCGTCGGTTTCTTTTATAATGGTATCAACAATGTCTTTTTTTGCACCCATACCTTTCAGTGTTTTACCCAGATGTGCTGCTTCCACATCAACAACTGCCATAAGCGTATCTTTACTTCCATTCAGAAGCTGCTCTTCATAATTTTTGAAAATAACTGTTTTTTTCATGTGTTCGTCTATAAGAAGATTTAACAACTGAATTATTATAAGACCCAGAAAAAAGAGTGCCGGGAGAAGCAAAATTTTTGTACGAATTTTCATTGTGTCAAGTTTAAACATTTAAAATACTTCCTTTCATAAAAGTAATTTTTATTAATGCAATCACATAAAATTCTCATCGACAGATTTTTAAAAAAAATTACAGAAATGGAAATATTTTGGAGAATATAAAAATATCTATTTAATCCATTTGCTCTGCAATGGTACAGGTATGTAATTATCTATATATGAAATGGCATTTGTCGGGTCAGGAGCTATAGAATAAAGTTTTCTATAATCTGATTTTGCAAAATTTTCACTGTACATATGTTCAAAAAAATCAATTAAATTTTTATAGTAATCGTCAGTATTCAGGAAAACTACAGGTTTATTATGAAGCTGCAGTTGTTTTAAAGTCAGAATTTCACATATTTCCTCAATTGTTCCGAACCCTCCGGGAAGAGCTATAAAACCATCTGATTTCTCTTCCATAATGGTCTTTCTTTCCCTCATGTTTTCAGTAATAAAAAGTTCATCTGACTCATTATAGGCTATATTTTTTTCTTTCAGAAAAGACGGTATGACACCTGTCACATAACCTCCTTTAGAATGGACAGCTTTTGCGACTGCTCCCATAAGTCCTATATTTGTTCCGCCGTATACGAGAGTCCATCCCTTAAGACCTATTATTTCTCCCAGTTCCATAGCTGCTTTAAAAAAAGAAGGTTTAACCCTGTCACTTGATGAACAGAAAATACAGATGTTTTTCATGTTATTTCTCCTGTGAAAATTTTATATAAACTATACAAGTTTTAAAACATTCTGGCAAGATTTTGTGCAAAATTATTATAAAATATAAACTATAAAGGGTTTTTATCTTTAAAAAAGAAAATTATTATAAAACTACATAAAGAAAGAGGTATATTTTATGAAACATCTGTTAATTATTACAGCAATCTTCTTGATTATAGTAAATATCTCTGTGAAAGGTTTCTGTGAAAATACTGATAAAGAAGTAATTCTGGCGACAACGACTTCTATATCAGATACAGGCCTTCTGGATCTTTTAGGTGAAATATTTCATAAAAAAACCGGATATATACTGAAACCACTGGCAGTAGGTACAGGACAGGCATTAACTATGGCAGAAAAAGGAGAAGCAGACATAATAATAGTTCACAGTGAAAAAGCAGAAAAAGAATTTATGAATAAAGGCTATGGTACAGCAAGGGAAAGAATTATGCATAATTTCTTTATCATAGCCGGCCCTCCGGATGATCCTGCAAAAATTAAATCCTGTAAAAAAGCCATAGAAGCTTTTCAAAAAATAGGAAAAGGAAAGTTTGACTTTATTTCCCGCGGAGATGACTCGGGAACAAATAAAAAGGAGCTGGAACTATGGGAGAAAGCAGGAATTAAACCTGAAGGTTCCTGGTATATTGAAACCGGCCAGGGTATGGCCCAGACGCTGCAGATAGCAAATGAGAAAAATACCTATACCCTTACAGACACGGGAACATTTCTCTATCTCAAAAAAAATCTGCAAATCACGGCTTTACTGGATAAAGATCCTGATTTAATTAATATATACAGCGCAATTACGGTAAATGCAGAGAAATTCCCGTCTGTCAACAGGAAAGGCGCCGGAGCTTTTCTGGATTTTTTACTTTCCCATGATACACAGAACATAATTGAAAATTTCGGAGTAAAAGAATTCGGCACTCCTTTATTTATTCCTGACAGATTGTAATCGTGACGCGTAATGCGTAATGCGTAATGCGTGACGGGAGGATAGTTTACTCCATAGAATGATTATTTTTGAAGGCATAAAAAAAGGATTTTTACTTATACTTACGGCAGATCCTGAGGTTATAAGGATATTAATCCTTTCACTTATAGTATCAGGCTCTGCTGTATTTATATCTCTTTTCCTGGGTATTCCTGCAGGGGTGTTACTTGCCATGAAAGATTTTCCGGGAAAAAAAATCATTATAAGTCTTATAAATACAGGCATGGGCTTACCTCCAGTAGTAGTAGGTCTCTTTGTAACGGTTTTTCTATGGAGAAGCGGGCCTCTTGGATTTATAAAAATCCTTTATACACCTCAGGCTATGGTTATAGCACAGGTTATAATTGCTTTTCCCATAGTAGCAGGTCTTTCCATGTCGGCAATACAGCAGCTTGACAGAAATATTTATATTCAGACACTCGCTCTCGGAGCATCTAAATGGCAGGTTTTTATTGTAATGCTGAAAGAAGCGAGATTGCCTCTTCTTGCAGCCGTTATGGCAGGATTTGGAGGAGTCATATCGGAAGTAGGCTCTGTTATGATGGTAGGAGGAAATATAAAAAACCAGACAAGAGTTTTAACGACAGCTATCGTAATGGAAACAAACAAAGGTAATTTTGACATAGCTTTTGCACTGGCAGCAATACTCCTTCTCATTACCTTCATGGTAAATCTCATTCTCACTCTTATACAGCAGAAAAATTCGAGAGTGTGAAATATTTTGTGCAAAATTATCATATAAAAAAGCTTTTACTGAGGTGAGCGTAAATAATACATATATGCTCTCGTGATGCGTAATGCGTAATGCGTGATGGGAGAAAAATTTTTATTACCTGCTTATGCTCAGGTCAGTAATAGAGGTTTACACAACATTTATAATTAGTCAAAAATCATTGGAGAAAAAATGATTGACACGGTAAGCATAAAAAATTTAAAAAAAATCTCCGGTACAGATATAATTCTTGATATAGACAAAATAACAGTAAAAAAAAGCGAGATTTGCACCATAATAGGCCCTAACGGTGCCGGAAAAAGTACGCTTCTTCGCATAACGGGGCTACTGGAATCTTTTAATCAGGGGGAAATTCAGATTTTCGGCAACATGATTGGCAGTAAAACAGATATTTCTCTCAGGAGAAAAATTTCTTTCATATTCCAATCACCTCTTATGTACGGAATGACTGTTTTTGAAAATATAGCCATTGGATTAAAGTTCAGACAGACAGACAGAAAAACTATAAAAGATAAAGTAAATATGTGGATGGAAAAGCTCGGCATAATCCATCTGTCATCAAGAACGGCGACAAAAATTTCAGGAGGAGAAGCAGCCCGTGTAAGTATAGCGAGAGCTCTTGTAACGGAACCGGAACTGTTACTGATGGACGAACCTTTTTCAGAATTAGATCCTCTTACAAGAGGAGATTTGATTTATGAATTTGAAGAGCTCCTTTCAGGCATAACAACGATATTTGTCACCCATGTAAGGGATGAAGCGCTTATACTCGGTGACAGACTGGTCTTTATGGAAAAAGGAAGGATTCTGCAGCAGGGAACTCCTTATGAAGTATTCAACTATCCTGCCGGTGAAAAAGTGGCAGATTTTGTGGGAGTAGAAACAATACTGGAAGGTTCTATTGAAGAAGTAACCGATAATCTTATAACTGTAAAACTACCATGTGGAGAATTTATTAAAGCTACAGGGAATATGAAGAAGGGAGAAAAAGTAAAAATCTTTATAAGACCGGAACATGTTATAATTGCCCCGGAAGAAACCGATTTTAAAAGCAGTTTGAGGAATTGGTACAGAGGAAAAATAACAAAATTAACGGATACGGGCTTCTATTACAGAATTGAACTGGACTGTAAATTTCCGCTCATTTCCTATGTTACAAAACAATCTGTGGAAGAAATGAATTTAAGGAAAGGTAAACTCGTAAAGACATATTTTAAAGCAACATCCGTACATATTATAAAAAATTAAAGGAAAATTATCTGTCAGAAAAGAATCTTAAAAAATATAGATAGTGAAAAGTGAAAAGAAATTCACTATTCACCATTCACGTTTCACTTCTTTATAGTTAATTTCATAAAAATACATAATTAATGATCTCGTAATGCGTAAAGCGTGATGCGTGACGAGAAGAAGTAATAACCCATTACGCATTACGCATTACGCATCACGCATCACGAATTATTTAAATTCTAATAAGTTATGAAATACACTATAATAATATTACCGGTAACAACCATAGGAGGTTTCATATGAATTTCATTATCCCCCTCAATAAAATGGAAGAGGCTTTAAGCAAAGGATTATACGGTGTCCTCAGAGAAGCAATATTAATAGGTGACGATACATTGACTAAAGGAGGAAAAGTAATAATAGAAAAGCAAACAGGCACAGTTCCCGAAGTAATTCAGGTATTCGAGAAAAAAGAAGATATGATTAAATGGTTCGAAGATTTTGCAGGTTTTAATAAATAGAATGGCCCGATGTCAGGCCATTCTATAATTTTCATTTTAAGGAAGAAGCTCTTTTATTCTCTTCAACTCTTCTTCTGCATCGTCTATGAATTCTTTGATAATGTCCTTTACGGACTTTATATTCTTTATAAGTCCCACACTCTGCCCTGCCATCAGAGAACCGCTATCGACATCTCCGTCAATAACGGCATTTCTCAATCCTCCGACCCAGAAGTTTTCTACTTCATACTGGGCTTTTTCCCTGGTAATTTCACCTGTTTCAAGTTTATTTAAAAGTTCAAGCTGAAGTCTGCCGAAATCTTTCATACTTTTATTTTTTATTGCTCTCACTGCCACAACAGGTAATTTGGAATCGTACTGAGGTGTTGCAATAGCCTGCCTGGCTCTTGCCTTCATAAAAGCTTCTTTAAATTTCGGGTGGGCAGTACATTCTTCACTCATGACAAAACGTGTTCCAAGCTGGCATCCCCAGGCACCCATAAGCAGAAGATGGGCCATCATCTTCCCTGTGGCTATACCGCCTGCAACAAAGACAGGAAAATCCCTCATATCAAAAAGAACATCCTGAAGAAGAACAGTAAGAGATACATGGCCTATATGACCTCCTGCCTCACTTCCTTCCAGTATAAGAGCATCTACTCCGAAATCTATCTGCTTTTTCGCGATGGATTTTTCGGAAGCAAAAGATATGACTTTCTTGCCTGTGTCCTTCATAATCTTTACATCTGATTTTTTCGGAAAACTCCCTGCGAAAATTACAAAGGGAACCTTTTTAGACAGAAGTATTTTATAGTGTTCTCTGTAATTTGGAGCTATGGTGATCAGGTTAACTGCAAAGGGTTTATTCAGTTTTTCCACACACCTGTCAATTTCATGTTCAAAGAGGTCTGACGGCATATTACCTCCTGCAAATACAGGAAATGCTCCGTTATCACTTACCGATTTTATAAGTTCATAAGTACTTACCCATGTCATACCTCCGGAAATTATGGGATAATCAACAGAAAGAAAATCCTTTCCTTTATTCCATATCTTATCAAGTATTTTCATAATTATTCTCCTCTAAAAAGTGAAATATCCATAAAAATATACTCCAAAATATATTATAATGCAAGCCTGGAGAATAAAATTTAAAAATTCAAATAGGAGGGAAAGTCCATATTTATAGAATTTATTACTGATCTGAGCATAAGCATTTAATAAATGTTTTACTCCCGTCACGCGTTACGCGTTACGCGTCACGAAAGCATATGTGTATTATTTATGCTCACCTCAGTAAATTACAGGATAAGAAGATCGGCTTTAACCTGCAAAGACTGGTTATATTTTTGTCTGTCTTATGAATATTAAATTGAAGGAGGTACATTATTATGGTGAAAAATATTTTAGCCTGTTTTATGGTTTTAGTAGTTTTATTATTTAATTTTCTGCCATCCATAGCCGGAGAGACTGTAACCCCTGAAGAGTTGGTTAAAGTAGGGAAAAAATCTCTTGATAATAACAACCCGGAGAATGCTTTATACTATTTTAAAAAAGCAACGGAACTGGCTCCTTATTATGCTGAAGGGTGGTATTACAGAGGGGTAGCTTATTATAAAATTAACGGTAAAACAACTGATTTAGAACTGGAATCATATAATAAAGCACTGGAAATTAATCCTTCTTATGAAAAGGCATGGTATGCCAGAGGATGGGCTTTATATGATGCAGGGAAATATACGGAAGCTGTTGAGTGTTTTGATAAAACTCTGGAACTAAACCCTGAGAATAAAGAAGCTAAAATAAAAAGAGAGGCATCATTAAAGGCATTAAAGAAATCCGGTTCACCAGGGGAAGTAACGGTAAATTCTATAAAAAACGGAACCTATAGAATTTACTCCAGAGCTTTCCCTGAACCAGTCAGACTTATTGATGGTAAATATGAAGTAGAATCATCAGGAGGCTATCCTCTCAGTGTTGTCATATATTCTCAGGATAAGATAGCTATCGGAGATTTGAATGGTGACGGTAAAAAAGACGGCGCTGTAATTCTCGTTTATTCAACAGGCGGAAGCGGCTCTTTCAGGGTTCTTGAGGCTGTTCTAAACCGGAAGGGGAAAACAGTTAATGTTGCTTCCACCGACCTGGGAGACAGGGTTATAGTGGAAAGTATTTCAATAGCTTCAGGAGAGATTACTATTAAAATGATTACTCATGGGCCCGATGACGGAGCCAGTAATCCTACTGTCAGGAAAACGGTAAGATACAGACTTAACGGCGAGGAATTAGTAGAACAATAAACGCAATAACAGAGAATACGCCTTCAATATAAATAACTTGACAGATATTTTTTTATGTGATAATATCTACTAAGTTCTTAGTACTAACTAATTAAAGAGAATAAAAAAAGGGGATAAAACCATTAACAAAAATAATTATTTACACCTGGGAGATCTGGAATTACAGATCATGAATATTATCTGGGATAAAGACAGGCCATGTTCCGTGAGTGAAATACATGAAAATCTTTATCCAGAAAACAAAAGGGCCTATACCACTATTATGACAATAATGGGTAATCTCTACAAAAAAGGGGTTCTTGAAAGAAAAAAAGAAGGGAATGCCTATCTTTACTTTCCTGTAAAGAAAAGAGAAGAACTGGCTGTCGGCTTCATAAATAAAATAACAAAAGGGTTTTTCAAAAATAATATTGCAGAATTTTTCAGTTGTTTTCTTAAATCAAAAGAACCTTTAAGTGAGCACGAAATAGAGGAACTTAAAAAGAAAGTAGAACATTACGAGGAAGAGTTAAAAGATAAATTTTGACTCTTTTTGCATAAATTAGTTAGACAAACTATCTATACATAATTTTCATCTAAAGCTTTATTTTTGACCGGGATTTTCGTGATTAAAGAATTACCGGGATTAGAAATTTCAAGTAAAGTAATTCTATTTATCATCCTGGTAATCCCATAAATCCTATAAATCCTGGTCAAAAATAAAAATTCCTATACCTTTAAATTACAAAGAAAGTTTTCGGAGAGAAAATGGCAGATTTTCTAATTATATTTTTTAAAAAAATTGTTTATATGAATTTAAATCTCCTGTTTGCTACTGGATTTGCATATATAATAGCCGGCCGTATAAAAAACCCCGGCGTAAAATATATGATATGGTCAATGGTAATAGTGCACTTTATATATGACTTGCTCTGTTACAATCCTGCATGCACTGTATTAAATAAACTCCCTGAACATGGATATCTGACGATAGGGGCAGGATGTTCTGTTAATACGATGAAAATAATAAGAGCTTCATTAAGCGATACCTGTTACAGAGAGATAACATGCGGAGATATAGCGGCTTCCAAATTAGGCATAGAGAAAACTGTTTATATAAGTTTTTTTATTCTTTTATCCGGTATTTATCTTATAATAAATAATCTCATAAAATATATTACCTTCAGAAAAAAACTTTTAAAAACATGTTCTGAATACACAGATGACAGTCATATAAAATTCAGTGATTATATAAATACACCTCTCGTATTCGGCTTAATAAAACCTGTCATTATATTACCTCTGTCACTTAAATGTCACTGCAATGAAGAAGAATTAGAGGCTATTATAAATCATGAAAAAGCTCATATAAAACGAAAAGACCATATTATTTTTACACTTTTACAGATGATAAAATCACTATTCATCTTTGTATTTCCTCTCGGCTTAGCAATAAAAAAACTGGAAGAAGCAGAAGAGTACATATGTGACAGAATAGCCGTAGAAAAAATAAAAGAGAGGAAATCTATAGCCAGTGCTATGTTAAAACTGGTTACATTTCAAAACCGTGTGCAGAAAATTGCTTATGACTGTCCGTCATTTGCCAGGGATAAAAAGATTATAGAAGGAAGATTGAAGAATATTTATTCAACAGAATATAAAAGAAGTTTTCTGTCTTATTTGAACTGTGCAATAATATATGCTTTGAGTTTTGTATTTCTGATCGGCTTCAGTATATTTTAATCACTTTTAAGAATTTATTAAGGAATTAATTTTTTTAGATCAAATTACTAAGCTCTTAGTAGACCATAAAAAAGGAGGTGCTTATTTTTCAGTAAAAAATACTTAGTTGTTTATATGAGAATCGTAACGCGTAACGCGTAACGCGTGACGGGAGGAACCAATTCTCATACTTCGTTGTGACCGAACCGGTCATGGTTGTTAGTAAAAAATTAAGGAGGAATATGTAAAATGTTATGCAAAAAATTATTCACTATGTTTCTGGTATGTTTGATGTTTACGGCTCTTGCCACATTCGGTAGCTGTGCGGAAATATCTCCGCCGTCCGATGCAAAAATCATGGATTTAAGCACTGTTTCAGAAGAAGAACTGGCAGGTCTTTCAAAAGATCCGACTGCAGTCGGGAAAATGATATTTTATGCACCGAAGGATTACGAATTGACGGTCAACTTAGCGATATCAGGCACAGTAGCTTCATTGCAGGACAATGAGAAACCTGTAAAAATAAAATTCCATATACCTGTATATGTTTATTTTCCGTCCTGCGGAGATCCTGTTTTTTCAACAGACGGTAAGAAATGGGAAACAGGAGATAAACTCTTTTCCGGCTCTATTTCCTGCGGTTTTGCCGGAGATAAAGAAAAAAATGACGGAAAAATCACATCCAATTTCTCTTTTGAGATTAATCTGAGATCTGAAGTTAAGAATTGAAAAATAATATAGTTCACCTGGAAGTTTTCTTATCAACCTGTGGCTTCCAGGTGAACATGTCCAGATAAATCCTGTTATATGTGCTATCAGCAGGGGCAACCCCCTCTGGTTGCCCGGTATCAGCAAAACGCTATTATGTGACCTGTTATACGGCTTATAAAATCGTAAATTGACCGAAAAGGGGGACTGTGCCGGTGTTAATTTCAATAACAAAAAGTGAGGACTTTCACTATTTACCTGACTTATATATGCCAGAACAGAGTTCATTTAAACTGTGTTCATCCAGAAAACCCTCTGCTGCTCCATGACATCCAACCTTATAGGAAGCAAAAACAACTGCTTTCTTTATAGCTTCATAAGGGTTACCTGTTTTATTGTAAAAATGAACAAAGGATGAAAAAACGGCATCTCCTGCGCCTATTGTATTTACCACATTCCTTGTATAAACGGCAGGTATTATTTCTATAAAATTATCTCTCCTGACAGACAGAAGAACTCCATCTCCTCCAAGTCCTACAGCTATAATTTCAGTGCCATAAACATTTAATAATTCTTTTACCCATTCCACAGGATGACATGGAAGTCCTTCGTCACTCATGAAAAGAATATCTGCATATCTCATAAAATCCTGATTATATTCATCATAGAGATTTGAAATTACATGAACATCTGTAGCTATCAATTTATTCATTTCTTTCGCTTTTCTTAAAAATGGTCTTGAAAAATTAATATTACAGAGAACCGACAGTGAACAATCTTTTATTGCCTCTAAAAAAAGCTCTTCCGGATATATCTGTTCCTGTATATCCTTGAGATCCACATTAATCTGACGCTTTCCGTCTTCATCAAATAAAATAACAGACTGGGCGGTTTTTTTAATTGACTGAATGACATAATGGCCGGGAATATTATCCATGTCAAGAGTTTTTTTCACCACCTCTCCAGCCAGGTCTCTGCCTGTAATAGAGAGAAAATTTACTTTATTGCCAAGTACAGTGAGAGCTTTTGCTACATTATATCCTACAGCCGATACAGTACTGTTTACACCGAAAAAAGGATATCTTACAGGGAAATATGGTACAGGAAAACCATCTATCTGTAATGTAGTTTCTATATTTATAAGCCCTGATACGAGTATATTGTTCAATCCATTCACCTCAATAATCTTAGCTGTAAAAAATACCTGTATTTACAGGCTTTCTCCGGTAACATAAAGAGTATAATGGAAAAATTTTAAATTGTAAAGAATTATAGTCATTTTCAATTTAATTAGAGGTGAATATAAATAATACATAACTGCTCTCGTGACGTGTAACGCGTAACGCGTGACGGGAGGAATAAACTATAAATACATAGAATCTTGTAATAGAAATAATCTATGAAAAAAACTGATAAACAGGGGAATGATCAATCTTGGCCGGCAAACTTGGCTTCCAAAAACATTTTCTCATAAAAATACTGGAGCAGGAATGTTCTGTTTTTCTCCTTTCAGAAAGCGAGAATTTTGTCCTGAAAGGATTAATTTATACAAAACTGGCTCCTTTACTTGATGGTACAAAAAATAAAGACGAAATAGTAAATACTCTTATGGACACCTTATCTCCTGTAGAAACCTACTACTGCCTAAGAAGAATGAAAGATAAAGGATATATTACAGAAGAGTAACCTCAAAATTTTTGAGAACCATATTTCTACATGTAATATTGACATTTTATATACCGTTTGGTATACTACAATTATGATAGATAATAAAGAAAATATTTTAACATGTGCATTAAATCTGTTTTCATCAAGAGGCTACGATGCCGTAAGTGTCCAGGAGATTGTAGAGTCTGCAGGCATAACAAAACCTACACTCTATTATTATTTTGGCAGCAAGGAAGGACTTCTGGAAGCACTTATAGAGACAAACTTCAGTCGTTTATATGAAGTCACGAAAGAAGCAGCATTATATAATGGAGATCTTCCTCTTACTCTCTACAGAGTTGTAAAGGTTCATTTTATGTTTGCCAGAGAAAACAGCAATTTTTACAGGATGCAGTTAGCCATGTGGTTTGCTCCACCTGAAAGTTCTTCATGGAAAATAATTGCCCGTTTCAACCAGAGACACTTCAATATTATAGAAGAAATGTTTATTTCAGCCTCTCAACATCATGGAAATATGAAGGAGAAACATAAAGCACTTGGAGCTACTTTCCTTGGCATGATAAATACCTATACAGGACTTGCCCTGAACGGATACACCGAATTAAACGATGAACTGATATACAGGGCTGTACAGCAGTTTATGTATGGAATTTTTTCATAATTTTTTTTGTCTTCGATATACCAGATGGTATATAAAAATATCTATTACCTCGCGTCACGCGTAACGCGTGACGCGTCACGATTACAAGGAGGAATTACAATGAAAGATTCAATTTTCTATCACATCTATCCCATAGGTTTCTGCGGTTCACCAAAGGAGAATGATTTTTCTTCTCCCGTAACAGAGAGGCTGAATAAAATTTACGATTGGATTCCCCATTTAAAAGAACTGGGTATTAATGCTATTTATGTGGGTCCTCTTTTTTCATCAACCGGTCATGGTTATGATACGGCCGATTTTTATCAGGTAGACAGGAGGCTCGGAAGTAACGAAACTCTTAAAAATATAATAGATGCTCTGCACAGAGAAGGTATAAAGGTAATACTTGACGGTGTGTTTCACCATACGGGAAGAGATTTCTGGGCTTTTAGAGACGTAATAAACAACAGGGAAAATTCTCAATATTGCAGCTGGTTTTCGGGACTTTCATTCGACAGAAGAAGTCCTTACAACGATCCTTTCACATATGACACATGGAACGGCCATTATAATCTGGTAAAACTCAATCTTAACCACTGTGATGTAAAAAATCATATTTATTATGCGGTAAAATTCTGGGTCGATGAATTTCATATAGACGGTCTCCGTCTTGATGCTGCAGACTGTATGGATATAAATTTCCTGAGAGAATTTTCCGATTTCTGCCATGGCCTCAGAGAAAATTTCTTTATGGCAGGAGAAGTAATCCATGGTGATTACAGAAGATGGATCGAAGAAGGTCATCTGGATTCCGTGACAAATTACGAATGCTATAAAGGATTATATTCGAGCCATAATGATAAAAATTATTTCGAGATTGCCTTTTCACTGAACAGGGAATTCTGTGATGAATACGGCCTCTATAAAAACTTGCCCCTGTACAATTTTGTGGACAACCATGATGTGGACAGGGTTGCATCAACCCTGAAAAACCAATCACACCTGTATACTCTTTACGCCATTTTATTTACCATGCCCGGTATTCCATCAATTTATTATGGCAGTGAATGGGGCATAGAAGGGAAAAAGACAAACGGAAGTGATGATGCACTGAGACCATGTATTGATCTTAACCAGGTAAAATTTGAGAAACATACAGGGCTTTGCGGCTATATAAGCAGACTGGCTCATATACGCCGTAATTCCGGCCCACTCTGTTATGGCAATTACGAGCAGCTCCATGTAAGTCATGAGCAGTTCGCCTTCTCAAGAAAATCAGGAGACGAAACTGTAATAGTTTCCTTTAATTCTTCCGACAAAACTGCTTCTTTTGATTTAAATATAAAATATGGGAACAAACTGATAGATTTACTTAACGAAGGAGAAAGTTTTGATGTCAATTGCAATAGAGCCAGATTTCAGGTAAATCCTTACGGAGCAAGGATAATGATTGTAAAATGAAATTTTCAGCCTGCCAGTTAAAATTGACAGGCTGAAAAGCAACAACCCGAGTAGTAGCCTCCCGTCACGCGTTACGCGTTACGCGTCACGAAAATTAAAATTTCTCAATAACCTTCTGATGGGGTTTAATCATTTCTTCTTTTGCCTTTTTATAAAATTCTTTTTTCATACCGGGCATCATTAACATTACAGCATATAAAAGATTTTGAAGTCTTTCTCCAAAATTCTTTTGAGGGTAATCGAAAAAATCGTGTTTTTTATAATATAAATAATCTGCCCTGAACATACCCCAGTTTCTATAAACAAGATCACGAAATATCATATGACCTCCGACTTCAAGATAGGTTCGCGGTTTTAAGAATTTTTCTTCTATTCCCGTAACCATCTGTTTTGCAAGAGTTTCTATAAGAGATGTTATATAATGTGAATCTTCATATTCATCGGTAACTATACCTGCCAGGTTGGCTCTGCCCATCTGCACTTTGGCTTCCAGAACCTGTCTTACATTTGCTATATCCCTGAGAGGGCCCGATATAAGATAACCGAACTGTTTTCCTTCAAATACTGGACAGTGACCTTTAAAAAACGAGCGGTCCATATACATCTTCCACCGTGATGACAAATACCTGCCTTTTATACGTGCCGCCATTACCACTCCGTCTGCAGGAAGAACATGTTTATTTATGATATCGGCAAAGCCATCTTTATATACACACTCATTGTCATAGGTGCATAAATAACAGCTCACACATCCGCCTTTCATGTCAATTTCCCTTATATTAATCACTTCCACCCGGCATGGGCACAGGCTCTCAAAAACCTTTATCATTCTGTTTAAATTAACGTCTTCTTTCTGCGCATCTGTAAGAACCACTATCTTTTTATTGCTTTTCTTTGAATCTTCCTTTATCTCACCGGGCTTGTATTCAGGCATTTCATAACAGGGAGTCTTAAATTTTCTTTCTACAGGCATTTTTTCTTTGATAAAATTAAAGAAATTTCTGGCGAATTTAAGCAACATTTCCCTTTCATTCTCTTTAAGCAAATCCTGCATTTCTGCAGAGAAACCGTCAAGATATTTCATCCCCAGATCTTCTGAGATTGAGTGAATATAATTATGGGCAGTATGATCGTAAAAATGAACGGAAGTAGTAATCGCCGTTGCATATTTATCTTTAAATATATCTTTTTTATTTTTTTCAAAGATAAGTTCAGCAAATCTGTGAACAGGAGAAGGGGCCAGGAAAACATATACAGGGAAAACCCATATAATACCATCGGATTTTTCTATGTCTTCAAGCATTGAGTCTAAATATACTTCTCCTTTTTCTATCTTATTTATCTCTTTTCCTATATGAAAGATATTGAATTCATGTTCGGGAAAATGCTTTTTTATATAATTCAAATATTGCAGGGTAAGACTCGGTTCCCCCTTCGGGCTTCCGCTTAAAACTGAAATTTTCATTCTAAAGAGCCTCCTTTTATTGATCTGAGCATAAGCATGTAATAAACGCTTTCCTCCCCCGTCACGCGTTACCAGTTACGCGTCACGAGAGCATATATGTATTATTATGCTTCACTCAGTAAATTATCCATTGTTTCATTACACCATTCAATCATGGCGCTGCTTACCTTTATCCCGCATCGAACAGTCGACAGCCAGTAAGGGAAGCCAGATTCATTTACATATTCCTTTTTTAAACATCCTTCTATAGCCGAGTATTTTTCTAAAAGAATGGACAGAATCCTGAAGGGCTCCATTTTCATATCGTGATAAAGTAACCAGTCCCCACCCGAGTATATTTGCCAGTTCTCCCTGGGTGAGATTATATTTCTTTCGTAATTCTTTTATATCTTCCGGCTGCAACATGTTGTGTTTTTTCCTGTATATACGATAGGCAGTATCAAGATAGTCATTGTCATCATTCAGATCTTCAAAATTAACTCCGCAGTCTTTGCAGTGATAGTAGGTAACTTCTACGGTAATCCTGTCTCCTCTGATATTAAATTCTTCAGGTTTAGTTACTTTTTCAATGAAAGTGCTTTCACATTCTATACAGAAATCGATATTATTCATTTTTTCACTATCCTTTTAAATAGAAAATTTCATAGTAAAATCCGCAGAAGGAAAGGAGGAAAATTCTCTTTATTAAAAGGATTCTTCTCTTTCATATCTGAAATCCCTTTCTTTCTATATGGACTTTCCAAGAATAGTCAGTATATATTTTTAGCGAAAGTCATTTAAGAATTTCCCGTGTATTTCTTGTTCTATAAATATATTATACCCTAAAAAATCGGGAAGAAAAGTCCTCTTTTCTCCCGGAATACCCTATAATGAAAAAAATATGCCTGGCCATTTCTCCTGCTTCTTTTATACTGATATGAACCCGGAAATGAATAACATAATATGTTTCAGAATAAGGTGTTAACAAAATAATGTCGAAATACGTCTAATATTTAAGTTTTAAAGAAGGATTACCATAATAATGTCAGCCATGAAAAAAAATTATATAATTATATCAGGCTTTATCATAATATTTATAATATTTTTATGTTATTTATTGCCAGGTTTATCGGTAAAGCTTCGTAAATCTTCTTTAAGTCCCATTCCTGCATTGTCTGCCTCACAAATAAACAACATGGAAGATTTTATTAGCCTTTTAGAAAAAACAAATTCACCTGAAGATAGGAAAAAGATATTTGAAGAAAATAAAGAACTGATTACAAAGGATCTTATAATAACATTACTGGCAAAGGCAGACAGTGCTTTTGATAAAAAACATTTTTTAATTATCAAAGAAAGTCAGCACCTTACAGAGATTGCCGTGGAAGCAGCAGAATTTACAGGTGACACAGTTACTCTTGGGAAAGCCTTACTTTATTATTCCATATTTGAAAGATTTGAGAAAAGAGATGATTACAATCCTCCATGTCTAAAAAAAGCCCTTCTTTTATTTAAAGAATCGGGAGACAGAACAGGTGAAGCTTCATGTTATTACAGGCAGGCAAAAAACATCAGAGAATCCAGCGCACCTGCGTCCAGAAAGGAAAAGGCATTTGAACTGCTGGACAAAACTTTAATTATTGCCGGAGAAACAAAGGATTACCTGCTCGAAGGTGACTGCTTTTATATGAAAGGTGAGATTTACGGATACTTTACCCGGGATAAAGATAAAAGTATAGAAAATTTTAATAAAGCCACAGGGATATATAAAAAAAATGGCGATGTAATGAGTATTTTAAGATCCTATCAAACAATGTTTGACATATGTGAAAACAACGGTTTTCTTGAAGAAGCAAAGAAATATCTTGAGATAAAAAAACAGTTAATAGATGAAATGAAACCTGATAAGGCAGAGAATTTTTCCGGCAAAAAAGATGCCTATCTGTTCAGGGATGAAGAATTCAGAACTAAAGAAGAATTGATGGCAGATTATTATTACTCTCATTCAATTTTATGCTGGTTATCCGGTAGATATGAAGAAGCAATAAAATATTACAAAAAAACTATCGATGAAGCTCAGAAATTACCTGAGACAGGATTTACAGAGATTTATGCTTATCTCGGGATGGGACGTACTTACTTATCCATCGGTAAGAAAGAAAGCGCTTTAAAGTATTATCTTGAAGCCGGGTGCAAAGTTACACCTCATATGGATATTAATCTTGCTACATGTATCTATGTCCGTCTGGCACAGTAGTAAAGATATGACAGCGGATATGTTATATAAAAAAGGAGGGCATTATGATATATTACATTTTGCCACACATGGCACACTGGATTCAGCATCTCCTCTATTTTCGTCTCTCCTGTTTGCCGATAGAACTCTGCCTGTTTATGAAATATTTGACTTAAACCTGAAAGCTTATCTTGTAACTCTCAGTGCGTGCAGGACAGGACTTTCCGAAGATGCAAACGGAGATGAACTCACCGGCTTATCCAGGGCTTTTATTTATGCAGGAACCCCTTCAATATGTGCAAGTTTATGGGATATTTCGGATGTATCCACATCGGCCTTTATGGAAAGATTTTATTTTTATCTGAAAGATCATAATAAGTCGGAAGCTTTAAGGCTTGCCCAGATAGATATAATGAAAAAATACAACCATCCCTTCTTCTGGGCTCCTTTTATTCTCACAGGCGACTGGAGGTAACATTTCGGAAGTCATTTATCCGCACTTTCCCTGTGCCAGACTTTATCTTTCAATCTCTCATATACGTTATATACAATGGGGCATATGGCACAGCTTTCTATTACACTGGTCATTTTCAGGGTAAAATGTTTCGTATGAAGAGGGGGATAAGCGGCACAGGCATCAGGCCTGTAAGGGTAGCAGGAACACATGTTGTTTTTGAGAAAAGGACATGGATCTGCCCTGAACATATATCCTTCTTCAAATTCCATTTTAAAGAGGTATTTTTTTTCAAAATCCTTCATAGATATTCCGAGTGACTGTGATAAACCCAGCATTTCTTCAAGCTCAAAACATGGGCTCATTTCTTTACAGCAATTTCCGCATTTGGTGCAATCTATTTCTGATGCCACTTCTTTATAAATCCTGTGGACCATCTTATCAACGATCTTTGATGAAATAGTACAGCATAGTAAAAAAGAACGAAATTGCCAGTTTTCATCATTGTGTTCTTCTGATAATTTTTTAATTTTCTTAAGATTTAATTCCATAGTATGTTTCTCTTTTCCTGTATTTTAATTCCATGTACATTCTAACACTTTTCAATGATATATTAAAGTATAGTTAATTTCATAATAATTTATTACATCGTGATGAGTGAGAATTCATCCATAAAATAAAAATTTTTCACAGAGAACAATGTTTTCCGTGAAAAATTTCATTAATCTATAAAAGGTTAATCCCATTACGCATTACGCATTACGCATCAAGCATTACGCATTACGCATTACGCATCAAGCATTACGCATTACGCATTACGCATTACGCATTACGCATCCCTTAATAACAGTAATGATCCGGTTTGAATGGTCCTTCAGGAGATACTCCTATATAATCTGCCTGTTTCTGTGTAAGTACTGTCATATGTGCTCCCAGTTTACCCAGGTGAAGTCTCGCTACTTCTTCATCCAGTTTTTTATCAAGCCTGTAAACATCTGTCTTGCGTCTGTTAGTCCAGAGATCAATCTGTGCCAGAACCTGATTTGTAAAGCTGCTTGACATTACAAAACTGGGATGTCCTGTAGCGCATCCGAGATTTACAAGACGGCCTTCTGCAAGTACATATATACAATGTCCGTCAGGGAAGATATATTTATCTACCTGCGGTTTTATATTTTCTTTCTTTATGCCCGGCCATGCCTGAAGTTTATCCATCTCTATTTCATTGTCAAAATGCCCTATATTACAGACTATAGCCTGATCTTTCATTTTTGACATATGTTCTGCAGTAATGACATTACAGCTTCCTGTAGCAGTTACATAAATATCTGCAAAGGGAAGAACATCTTCCACTGTAAGAACTCTATAACCGCTCATAAGGGCCTGTAATGCACATATTGGATCAACCTCACTTACTATTACCTGTGCCTTCTGACCTGCAAGGGATTCTGCCGAACCTTTTCCTACATTACCATGACCGCATACCATAGCAATCTTACCGGAGATCATGACATCTGTAGCACGTTTAATAGCATCTACAAGGGATTCGCGACATCCGTAAATATTATCGAACTTATTTTTTGTAATAGCATCATTTACATTTATGGCAGGAAAGAGTAATTCTCCTTTTTCCATCATCTGATAAAGTCTGTTCACACCTGTTGTTGTTTCTTCAGATACACCTTTACAATCTGTTACGAGACGATGGAAGAACTGAGAGTCTTCTTTAAGGCTTTCACGGAGAACGGAATATACAATAGCAAGTTCTTTATTATCAACTTTTTCATTCAAAAGTTCCGGATTTTCTTCTCCGTAATATCCCTTATGAATAATTAATGTGGCGTCTCCGCCGTCGTCTACGATAAGATTGGGTCCTTTACCATCTGGCCATGTGAGAGCTTTTTTGGTAAAATGCCAGTATTCTTCCAGTGTTTCACCTTTATAAGCAAATACAGGTATACCTGCTTTTGCTATGGCAGCAGCAGCATGATCCTGTGTGGAAAATATATTGCATGACGCCCATCTCACATCTGCTCCCAGTTCAACCAGTGTTTCAATAAGAACTGCTGTTTGAATTGTCATATGAAGACTTCCCATAATTCTGGCACCTTTTAAAGGTTTCTGTGGGCCATATTTTTTTCTTGTCTCCATAAGACCCGGCATTTCATGTTCGGCAATAATCATTTCCTTTCTCCCGAAATCTGCCAGGTTAATATCTTTTACATAATAATCTGTCTTAACCATATTAAGACCTCCTCTTAAATAATATATGGAAATCGTGACGCGTGACGCGTGACGCGTGACGGGTCTGTTCCAATCACCTGTAATCAAAATCAGGTCGGTGGTTACAATTTTTCTATAAAAGGCTCGTAAATAATTACGGGGTTTTTATTATGTGAGATAAAAAACTCACCGCACTTAACAAAATCTTCTCTTTCTGCCAGTTCATTCATCACAGTATCTGTAAGACCTGTACCTGTTTTACAGTTTTTTGCCACCCATGGCATGACAAGAAAAGCTGTATTAACAGTTTCACCTATTATATCAGGTCTTTCATAATCAGGATGTCCCATAAGACCGAGAAAAATATCGCCTTTATGGAGAGTGATTATCAGTTCATGCATATTGAGCAATCTTCTGCTCTCTTTAGCTGCTTCCAGTGCTCTCGATTCATGATTTATGCCTGTAAAAAAACCAAGAAAACCATCTCCTATATATTTTACGGGAACTCCGTCAAATCTCTTCACTGCTTCGGTAACGGTATAATGGATAATATTCATCCATAAAGCAAGTTCCTTCGGTGCCATTAAAGTAGCTTTACCGGCAAAACCGTTAATACCTGTGCAGAATACAGTGGCATTAAAGGTGTCTGTTCCCGCCATAGTTCCTCCCAGAAGCCATTCAACACTTACACCGAGCAGTCTGGACAGTTCTACCAGAACAGAGATATCAGGAGCATTCTCTCCTCTTTCCCATTTTGATACGGCCTGTGCACTTATCTGTAAAGCACCTGCAATATCTGTCTGTTTCAGCCTCCTTTTCTCACGGGTTGTTTTAATTCTGAAACCGAGTTTTTTTAAGTCCATAATACTTCCCTGTGTATGATAACATTATAATTTAACATGAGAGTAAAAATCAATAAAGACATAGTTGATTCATATAACGTGTCTCTTGTGTAAAGAAAAATTCCAATGGAATTTTAAGTATATATTTTTTTTAAAAATAGTCAATACATATTACCGGAGAATTTCCTGTTCTTTATTTCTCTAATATGGCCGGGACTATTCCTATTAAAAATTCTCTTTCTTCACAAGCTTTTTATAACTCCTGTATTCATGTATGGCAAACCCTGAAAAAGAGTCATATTCAATTAATTTCTTTTTTGCTTCTTCCATAACTGACCTCATGATAGTCAGGCCAGTAGATGCAAAGGTGAGATTCTCGTCAGTGAGAGGTTTTGTTTCAAGTCCTATAAAAACCTTTTTGTTCTTCAAAGAAGCATAAGCCAGTTCATTCCGGGCAAGTGCTATAATTCCATTATTCCCATCTGCTACAGTCCTGTAATCCATAATAGCAATATTATCTGTAACGTCTATTATTCCCTCTACAAGAGGCTTTTTCACTCCGCCCAGAGTCACAGTTCTTATCTCTTTCGTATATGGATCGGGAGCATCAAACCAGAAAGGTACGGCCACACTGAATGCAATACCTTTGCTGGAGGTTTTATCAGATATTTTTGTGAGAAGTTCAATATAATTTTCTAAAATCCATACCTGTTTTTCTGTTTTAAACTCCGGCAAAAGATATGGTTCTATATCATATTGAATACCGTAAAATTTTTCGCAAGTTTCTGACTGTTCATTATAGTGTATTATCTCATCTACTGTTTTCAGAACCGAAGCATGATATTCAGGAAGAGCATAATCCTTACTTCCGTCCAGAGCATAAACTTTTACATGTATAGAAGAAAGCTCTGAAACAAGTATGCGAAGTTTATCGACTTTCACATCAAAATCTCCCGGTATCTGCAAAAATATACAGGTAAATTTTTCATGAAGGACGAAGGATAAAAATTCCTCCCTGCCAGTTGAACTCTCAAGTATCTCAGATGTATTCCATACCCAGAGAGCTTTTTCCAGGGTCTTTCCATGGGCATGCCTTATTTCTGAAGATAAGAGGAAAGAAATTATAAATATTATAAAAATAATCCTGAAAAAATTCAATGATCTTACCTTTTATACAATCAGGAACTGTAAGGAAATAACTCTCAAATTATGGTTATTTTCCTCGTGTCACGCATTACGCATTACGCATTACGATTGTAACTATGATATGGTTATTTTTTACAACCCCTTATTTTGCAATATAATTGACTATTACATAATACTCACCATAAACAAGAATACCGCAGACAAAAACGAATAAAAAAAGTAGCAGTTCATTCCAGTTGTCTTCCCAGTAAGAACCGTCAAACATTGACATCAGATCAGGTTTGGCCCAGAACCAGATAGCTTTAAAAAAACCTTCCCAGTTGCTGAAAAAAATTCTCCCTATCAATAAAAAGATAGGAATATTGATAATAATAAGAAAAACAATCTGTAATATTCTCGTATTATCTGACATACAACCATTCTTTCTGTTATAAAGCTATTGTTTAACTTTCTGTACCATACCGGCAGCTACCAGTTCATAAATTGCTTTTCCTACATCAAAATAAGTCTTACCTGTTCCTTTCATGACATCTCTTACAGTTTTCTTTTCATCAAGATGAAACAGTATATATAAATATTCCGATTGTACTGTAACTATGGCAGAATTAGATAACTGAACCTTGAATATATCATCGAGTGATTTTACAACTTCTCTTATCTTTACAAACTGTTCCTTTCTTTTCAGAACTTCTGTAAGAAGTTCATCTGTAGGAGTCTTTATTGTTCTCTTATCAGGCGTTTCTCCGGCATAAAATCTTCCTTTTCCCATAACCCAGTTTACAGATTGATAGAAAGCTTCTTCACCTGTAATCTGTCCGTAAACACAGTGGGTTATATCACCGTTTTCCACATATATATCGCCGTCTTCAAGGGAAGATTTAATGGATAATTTTCCTGTAACCTCACAGGAACAGAATTCAACAAGCAAATCGAACATATCCAGTATTTCCAGTTCAAATCCGTCAAATCCTGTCAGTTCTGCTTCTTTCGGTTCCTTCGTCTTATTTACAAATTCATCAAGGAGATATGTGACAACTTCCGATTCTATAGGTGTACCACCCTGGGAAGCTTTCCTTATACTTTCCAGTATATTTTCATAACCTTCCTTCTTTAAGACATAACCTGCCACACCGGCTTTGAGTGAATTCAATACAGTCTCTCTGTCAAGGTCCTGGGAACTGAGAACTATTATTTTTGCAGACGGCATGGTACCTTTTATCTTACTTATTATATCAATACTATTTTTATCCGATACTGCTATATCCATTAAGATCACATCGGGTTTTTCCTGTGGTTTATTAAGTTTAGAAAGACATTCTTCACCTGTTGAAGCAGATGCAATTAATTCTATATCAACAGAATTTTCTATAGCTTTTCTGCAGGAAAGACTCTGTGTGGCAGAACTTTCAACAAGAAAGACCCTTATCTTCTTATGGGTGTAAAACTCTTTTTTCAATTTATTCAATGAATCTACAATATTCTTTTTTATTCTTCCGAGAAGATCCCATTTCTCTTCTTTTTCAACGGGCGGCAATTTTATGACAGCAGGCTTTTCTTCTTCCATAGAAATTACCGACATAAGATCCTTCTTGAGTTCTTTCGCGGTCTGATATCTATCTTCCACTTCTTTTTGAAGGGCTTTTATCAGTATTGCTTCGAGTCTGGTTGAAACAGAGGAATTTACCCTTCTTACAGGCTTGAATTCAAAAGGCATTACAGGCATGGTACCGCTTACGAGATGGTAAATAGTGGCTCCCAGAGCATAGATATCACTTCTAACATCCTGTATGCCTGAATACTGCTCGGGCGGTGCATAACCTACCGTTCCTATAGCTGTCTGGCGCCTTGTCACTCTGTCTGTCGTTTTTGCAGTACCGAAATCTATGAGGATTATCTGATTATCTCTGGCTCTGAGCATTACATTATCAGGTTTTAAGTCTCTGTATATAATTTGAGGTTTGTTATTATGAAGATAATCCAGTACATCACAAAGAGTCAGAGACCAGTTAATAACCCTGTCTTCTTCGAGAGATCTTTTTCTTTCCTTTTCCATTATGGTAAGCAGATCATTACCGGGAATATAATCCATAACAAGATAATATTTATCGTCTTCGAGAAAATAATCAAGCACATGAGGTAAAGCCGGATGGCGCAGCCTTGCAAGAATCTCAACTTCAGACTTGAATCTTGTCACCCTGTAATCTTTTTCTTCGTCTGAAAGTGAATCAAAATAAAGGAGTTTTACGGCACAGATACAGTTAAGCCTTTTATCAAGGGCTGCGTATAATTCCCCCATGCCTCCTTTTTGAAGAGGTGATATCAATTTGTATCTATCACCGAGTACTATCTCTTTTTTTATTTTATCTCTCGGACAGAATTCCAGACTGGAAGAACAGGAATTACATATTTTTGCTTTATCATCATTTTTATTACAGCAACTCAGGCAGTATATCATAATTCAATCACCATTATTCTTTAAAGATTTCGTGACGCGTGACGCGTGACGCGTGACGCGAGGAATAAACCAGGAAAAGTTCTGATACCAACCATAATAAATTCTTTATATAAAAATTTAGTCCTGTCAAAAACAGGAATAAAATTGAAATAATCAATTCACAGTATATTTACTGAGGTGAGCATAAATAATAAATATATGCTCTCGTGACGCGTAACGCGTTACGCGTGACGGGAGGAAGGCTTTTATTGTATGCTTATCCTCAGGTCAGTAATTCAGTTTAGCATTTTTTATCTTTATTTTAAACATGTTACAGATAAATATAACAGATAAATATATTTGTACTGGAGAAAATAAGTGCTATAATATTATATAATCAGTTTCATAACAATTCATAATTATAGTTAGTTTCATAACAATCCATACTTAATGACCTCGTAATGCGTAAAGCGTGATGCGTGATACGCAGGGATTAAACCCGTCACGCGTTACGCGTTACGACAACTTAAATTCCAATAAGTTATGAAATACACTATAATGAGTTAATAGTGAGCAAGTGAGTAATATCCTATTCTTTTCACTTTTCACTAACTTATAGAAGGAAGGGAATAAAAAACATGAATTTTACCATCAGATCGGCAACAAAAGAAGATTACAGAGGCATATGTGATGTATTTGCAGAATTAGATTCCGTACATCATGAACTGTTACCCGAGGTTTACTGTGAGACTCAAGGGCCTGCCAGATCGGAGGAATATATCTTCAGTATTATAGATAATGAAGAAGCAGCCATTTTTGTAGCAGAGAGTGATAAAGAGATTATAGGTCTGGTTCATATTTATATACAGGACACTCCTCCTTTACCTATTGTAGTTCCGCAGAAATATTCTATGATTGATAACCTGATAGTAAAAAGTAAATTTCGCCATTCGGATGCAGGAAGAATGCTCATTGAAGAAGCCCATGAATGGTCTTCAAGTAAAGGAGTAAAACAGGTTGCACTTGTTATATGGGAATTTAACACAGGTGCCATAGAATTCTATGAAAAACTCGGTTACAGAACAGTAAGCCGCAGGATGGGCATATCTCTTAAAGATAAATCTACCAGTAATCCTGATTGAAAGGAAATTTTTTAAATTTATCTTACCTCAATAAAAACCAGGGAGATATAATGAGTGTCCTGTTATTTTTTTCTTCTAAATTATAAAATTGATTGAGAATAAAATTAAGCACTTATGCGACTGATATATTGAGGAGGGATTTTTATGAACATACAGGTTTCTACATTACAACCTGTAATAAAATTCATCAGAGATTTTACTGAGGTGAGCATAAATAATACATATATGCTATCGTGACGCGTAACGCGTAACGCGTGACGGGAGGAAAACGTTTATTACATGCTTATACTCAGGCTAGTAAAAGACTGGCTGGTAGAACCGGACAAATAAAAAATAAAATCAAGGAGGTACCTATAAACATGGCACTGGATAAAAGTACAGTCCGGCAGATTACAGGGAGTGTCGTTGAAACAGAAGACCTATCCGGGAACACAGGAGATTTATGTTATATTATACCGGAGGATAAAGACAAAGCACCTGTAAGAGCAGAGATTATAGGTTTCGCAGAAAAGAGAGCGTTACTTATGCCTTTCGGAGAACTTACCGGTATAGTGCCTGGATGTGAAGTAAGGATAACTGGTAATGTATTACAGGTGGAAGTAGGAGAACAGTTAATCGGACGTATTTTAAACAGTCTGGGAGAACCGATTGACGGTAAAGGGCCGGTAAATAGCGGTATTTTTTATCCTATTTATAATGATGCTCCCGGTTCTTCTGTACGGCCTGTAAACAAACCTCTTTTTACAGGATGCAAGGTTATCGATAGTGTTCTTACCTTCGGTAAAGGTCAGAGTCTTGGTTTATTTGCAGGAGGAGGTGTGGGTAAAAGTACTACCCTGGGACTGATAGCCAGAGAAAATGGTGCCGACATCAATGTATTAATTCTGGTAGGAGAAAGGGGCCGTGAAGTCAGAGAGTTAGTAGAACATGTATTGAAAGAAAAAGGTATGGCCCGCACAGTTATGATAATTGCCACTTCAGACCGGCCGGCTATAGAAAGAATCAAATGCTGTTATACAGGTATGGCAATAGCTGAATATTTTAGAGATCAGGGTAAAGATGTAATGATGATGGTGGACACTCTTATACGTTTTGCCATGGCACAGAGAGAAATAGGTCTTGCAAGAGGAGAGAAGCCTGAAACAAAAGGTTATACTTCTTCTGTATTTACCGTCCTTTCAAAATTACTTAACAGACCGGTATCTACCGGTACCGGCACTATTACATCTATTTACACGGTTTTAGTGGACGGTGATGATGAAGAGCCGGTAGCAGTCTCTGTTCAATCCGCCCTGGACGGCCACATTAAATTAAAAAGAAAGCTTGCCCATAAACAGATATTTCCATGTATAGATATTGTGGCCAGTGAAAGCCGTTTTTTTAACGACATAACAACAGAGGAACATAAAAAAGCAGCATGTGCCTATAGAGAAGCATGGTCACTCTATGAAGACGCAGAAGATCTTATCAGCATCGGTGCCTATAAGGCAGGAGGAAATCAAAAACTGGACTGGACAGTAAAGAATTTTGAGAGAATGGCGGAATTCAGAAAACAGAAACTGTCGGATATATGCCCCTTTGATGCAACAATAAAGAATCTTATTAATCTTATGTCTTCCGATGAAAGTCCATGGTATAAGGGGAAAACAGATTATTTTGACTATAGCAATTTTTCCATATAAAGTATAAACATAATTACAGCAAAGATAAACTTATATATCATTTACATTTATATAATCTCTAAATACAATACTTTGATTATTTACCCACCCCCTTTCTGAAAGTCAAAAGTTCTTTAAAAGTCCACATATGATCAGTAATACCTGTAGCCATAACAGGAGTTGCAAGAGAAAATCTTTTCTCTACACACCCATCGAATTTAAAGTTAATCACATTCTATATCAAAATATTAGCGGAACAGCATCTGGTTTTATGTTAACCTGTCTTTTACAAAAAGAACTTCAGGAGCAGGGTTTTACTGCAGAAAAAGAAAAATAATAGATACTCTTATAAAAGTTAGACAGTATAATACTTTTCGCCTTGGTAATGACAAAAAGTTCAGGCCTATAGAGGCCAAACTTGAAGAGATGAGTGAATATGAGGCTCAGTGCTATGATGCACTACTTAAGGCGGTGGGAAAGTAACACAGTTACACTATACATTTTTTTATTCGCTTTCCTGCATGAATAAAAGAAAAGATGAAGATTATGAGGAGATTTTTAGTAAACTCACGCTAGCGTGAGTTTACTGAAAATTCATTCTTGACATTAATCTTTTCGTTTATTCATAAGGAAAAGCGAAGAAAAAAATGTATAGTATAACCGTGATCTTTTCATTATAGGATATGAGTTAGAAAGAGTTTTTTTTATGACAGAAATATTGGTTGTTTCAATTAAGTTGATTTTGGTTTTACACATAGTTATACTATACAGCATTTGCAATTACCTTGTAAATACTGACTTTCATAATGTATATGGTTATACTATACAAAAATTGGCTTCTGAAAAATTAGCTTTTCCTTATTATATCACAGTTTTTCAAGAGATCAATATCAAAAAAAACGCAAAATTCGGTAAACTCACGCTAGATTGCCTGAGAAACATATTTAACCTGGAGAAGAGCTCACTACCATACTGTTTTAACAAATGACGATGCCTGAATAACAGGATCATTTGTAATTAAATGTAAATCAAGAAATTTTGCTGTGCCTGCAATTAATCTGTCATGTAATTCCCCTATATCATTAATTTCACTCATTGATTCTATAACAGCAAAATTCATAGGATATTCTTTATAATTGGGATAAAGTTTTAAATATTCAGCGACATCTTTTAGAGAAATACCAATTTTCTTCCTTTCAGACAGATAAAGTATCTCTGCAAAGACCATTGAAGGTATATGAATTATTATCTTTCCTGACTCAGACATTTCAAAAATAAATTTTGCTATTGAGCTCAATTTCCTTTTTTCTATACGTAAAACTAAACCCATTGTATCGGTTACGTATTCATTCTCCGGGGTAAAGTTTATCATAATCTTCAAATTCCTTTTCCAGGTGTAACTCTTCTTGAATACTTAATATCCTCAGGTCATGATTAATCAATGTATTCTGTAGTTCTTCCTGAATGTCTTGAGGTTGTAGTTCCAGTTTTCTCTGGTAATAAATAAATTTTACAATCTCTCTGAGAGTTTCCTGAGATAATCCTTTAATACCTTCGAAAATTAATTTTTCATATGCCTGGTTTAGCATAACTATCCACCTCTATTTGAAAGAACGATTGTTTTTGATTTTACCGTAAATTTTTAAATCCCCCATTTACAAACTTCTGTAAAAATCCCTTACTATCTCAGCTCTGTTGAACAGATCTCTTAGCGTTTTGTCATAGAGTTGATGCTTCATAAATATATAATATCATATTTTATTTTTATAAAGAAGATGCTCTCTTTAAATCCAGAAAATATTGATTTCTTTTTCTACTTCTTCGAATTCCCTGTCTCCTGTGATCAATTCTCCCCGGTTTTTTTGCGTAAGAGCTGCGGCAAAACAATCGGCGTAAGACATGGGGTAAGCGGCTTTAATCCCTGCTGCCATAAGAGTCAGTTCTTTATCTGCAGGAACTATATCTACAGCCATTCTGTTTATTTCTTCTATCTTCTGTTCTGCTATTTTTCTTCCAAGTTTACGGCTGATAGTGTAGTAGATCTCTCCGAGATTGATAACACTTAAAAGGATTGTAATTTTTCCTTCTTCTGCTTTAAGTAATAATTCTTCAACTTTATCCGCATTATTTTCATCCTGAAAAAAAACTAAAAAAGCATAACTATCGAAAATTTTTACCTCTTTCATTCTTTTTCTCTGTCTGCCTTTCTTTCTTCTAACAGGGCCGTTGTTAGATCTGTTCCTTTAAGAGAACCACGTAATTTACGATAAAAATCTGCCGTAACAGGCTGGAGAATAATGGTGTCACCGTTTTCAATAAAGTGAACCTTCGTACCTTCTTTAATAGAGTATTTACGGCGTATTTTTGAGGGGATTACAATCTGACCTTTAGTTGTAACAATAGATGTTTCCATAGATAGATCCTCCCTGTTCATTACTACTTTGCAATATAAGTATAATATAATTTAAAAAGTAAGTCAAATATATGAAATCTTACTTTTTAGCAGACAATAGCACCGGCACACATAGGACATGGTTTATGGGGTGAAATCAAAATACAGTTGATTTATTTTGTAAATATCGTACCCGTGATTTCTTCAGGGACATATTAACTGTTTTCAGTCTTTTCCCATTCTTCTTTCAGAATGCCGTACAGCTCAATGTCTTCAAATTTATCCCATTTCCTGACATGCTGTCGCCTTGTACCTTCATGTTTCATGCCCAGTTTCTCCATTACCCGGCCCGATGCCGGATTCCTGGAAAGATATGAGGCATGGACTCGAACTAGACCGAGTTCCGAGAAGGCGAACTGCAGCATGGCTTTCCCTGCCTCGGTGCAGAAGCCCATGTTCCAGTAAGGTTTACCGACCCAGTAACCCAGTTCGGCCTGATGCCCCACTGTCATACCCATCAGGCTGACGGCTCCGATAAGAGCTTTATCCGATTTTCTGGTGACAGCAAAGGTCACTCCTTTACACTTAAGAAAAGTATCGTGATGCATGGAAATCCATTTCTCCGCCATTCCGTCTCCGTAAGGATAAGGGATGTTGAGTGTTGTGTCGGCAATGGCTCTGTCACCTGCAAGACGCTGAACCTCTGCCACATCGTCGGGAACGAAGGGGCGGAGTATCAACCGCTCACATTCTATTGTCGGTATTTCTTTCATTGTTTCTGAGCCTTTATTGTATGGAACAGGGATTTGATGCAACCTCTCCCATTCACTTCTCATTATGATCTGATTATCAATGATGCGATCTGTAAAGAGAATTCCCTCTAAATGATCTGTTTCATGCTGAAAAAGTTCTGATAAATCATCGGTAAAATTTTCAGTTCTCTGTTCCTGATGTTCATTCACATATTCTACTGTAATAGATCTATGGCGAAGGGTCCTGCCGAAAAAAGCCAGATCCGCGCTGAAACAGCTATCCCATACTTCAAATGTTTCCCGGCTTTTTTTGATAATCTGCGGATTGATTATGACAATTTTTTTCTTTTCTGTTTCCATATAGATGATTCTTTTGAGATACCCTATTTGAGGTCCGGCAATTGCCCGTCCAATCTTTTTTTCCTTCTGAAAATGATAAAGTGTATCCCTTAAATCCTGAATATACTGTTCGACAGGATCTTTTACGAAATCAACAGGAACAGATTTTTTTCTGAGAATTTCATTTCCAATCATAAGAATGTTCTTTTTCGACATTGCTATCTCCATTCATGTTAAAATGTGAATTTCCATTTATTTTAAATGAAGCTTTCCCTTCAGTCAAGAGACTGACCGACAGTTGTCTGTCCATAACTTCTGAGCTTCAGATACATATCCAAAATTGATGTCTTTTTTTCAGCAGGAATTGTAAATTCCATATGGAACTGAAATAATGATAAATAAATATAACAAATGATAAGATATAATAAATGATAGCGTTAATTGCAGTAAAATTATTTCAGGAGGATTATAATGTATAAACAAACAATACCTGCCATACTAATCTGTATCAGTATAATATTTTTTACTTTTATATCAAACTGTTCCGCCGGTGACGGATCTTCATCTGTTCCGCCACAGGCTCCCGCATTCAGTGTCGATATACAGCACAAGATGGAACAGGTGATAGATGAAAATATGACTTCCCTTAATATTCCCGGCGTAATAGCCGGAGTATGGATACCGGGGCAGGGAACCTGGATAAAAGCTAAAGGTAAGGCCGATATTTCAACAGGACGGGATATTAAACCCTCTGATAAAGTTCGCCTGGCAAGCATCACTAAAACCTTTACGATTACTGTTTTATTGCAATTAGTCAATGGAGGTAAAATAAGTCTCGATGATACATTGAATAAATATATATCCTGTGTGCCGAATTCGGATAATATTACCATAAGAGAGCTCTGTAACATGACGAGCGGGTTATATAATTATAACGAGGATCCCGGGTTTGACGAAATATATACTACGGAACCGCTTTATAAATGGACACCGGAGGAAATAATAAATATTGCCATATCACATGATCCTTTCTATGGAAAGAAGTAGAGAGAGATTTTCCTCTTTATCTTTTAAAAAAAGGTAATTTTAGAGAAGAAGCAAAAATTATAAGCTGTATTCAGGATATAGCAGGAGACAGTGCTTTTTCACTGGGAATGATAGCAAAATTCAGAGACACAGTAGAAAAAGAACCCTGGAAATATGCCCATCTTTTCTGGGAAACAGGTATGATAGGACAGGTTTTATATCTTGAAGCAGAGGCAAAAGGCCTCAGAGGAACAGGTATAGGATGTTTTTTTGATGATGAAATTCATATGATGGCCGGTTTTAAAGATAATACCTATCAGAGTCTCTATCATTTTACCATAGGAATGCCTCTCGAAGATGAAAGACTCATAGATTGTCCTCCATACTACCATCTGAAACGTTTATACAGTGATTAGTGTTAAAAATTCTACAAAAATCAATTCCAGTCTCCTATCAACACAAAAGGTGCCCAGAAAAAAGGATGGTCGTATTTATTTATCATCTATAAAAAGAAGGAATCCGGAAATAATTTCGAGAAAAAGATGATTTAAATCAGAGAACCTTAAGGGAAAAAACTATTGCATATATGAAAAAATTTTATTTATCCTTAACCTTTATCCTTCTGTCTTTAATATTAATATTTCATTTTTTTATACAGGAAAGAAACAAATTCTTTTCCTTTCCACTCCTGTACAGACTGCAGAGATACATAATCCAGATGATTTAATAACCCTTTTAGACAGTGCCACTTCTTACGATGAAAGAAAACATATACTTGAATTAAATAGAGACAGAATAAATCCCGAATCAGTAATAAAAATAATGGTAAAATCCGTTTACACCCCGTCTGCTGCTAAAATGAAAAACCTGGCTCAGATTGCCGTTGAAGTAGGAGAGTTCACAGGCGACATGAAATAAAAAAAACGTTAATAGAAAAACTGACACCCGAAAAAATCATAAGAAAGAAGGTTATTAATTATGAAGAAAACTATTCTCATTATGTTCTTTTTTATCTTTTTCATGAATATTGCTGCATACGGGAATGAAAAATCTGCATATATTTTTCTGCAACCCGTTAATGATGAGAAAGGACAGGTATTCCGGGAAAAAGACGGCAAGAAATATCCCATTCTAGAAGAAATTTCCGGCGACAGGGTGAAACCTATAGAGGAACTATTAAGAGACGGTATGCCTGCTTTAAGTCTCAGGCTGGATAGAATGGAAAAAAATTTCATACTCAATCAGAAACAGGAGGCTGAATTTAAAGATGAAGAAACATTGAAAATTTTTGCAGAACCTCTTTATATCTGCCTGATGAAAGGCGGTAACAGACCGAAGTGCGGATTTTTTCTGAAAAAAGGAGACGAAGTTATTGAAAAAACAAAGGTTTTCTATATAGAAATGCCTCCTGAAGCAAACCAGTTTGAAAAAATATTTTCCCATGAACATGGCCATCTTCTGGATTTTTATATATTAAACTACAGTTTTCCCGTTTCTCCCGCAAGACCTGTTCATACTATTTCTGCCGTAACGAATTTTGAAACAGCCTTTATCGAAGGATGGGGCGAACATTTTGAGATAATGACAGTAGATATGACAAAAAATCAGGAATTCAGAGATTTTTACAATCTGAATGACCTGAAAGGCAAAAGTTATTTTTTCTATCTTCAGGATATGCTTACCATAGGTCAGTCCTTTAAAAGATATTTATGGGTAAAGGGCAATCTCTTTGCATTCAAGAAAAACAACTGTCTTACAGACGGTCTCACAGGAGAAGAATTTAATAAGAATTTTATATATAACTGGATGAATTACAGTTTTTCCGGAGGAGAACTGAAAAATGCCCACCAGATGTTATGCTGTGAGGGAGTATGTTCTAATATGTTTTATCAAATGGCGACAGATAAGAATATGATGGGAAGATACAGAGAACCGGATTTTTACAGATACTTTTCAGATAAAGAAAATGATATAACTCCTCAGGAAAATATATATTTAAAAATGATTTATGCAAAATACCGTCTTTTTAAAGACTATGAAAAAGAAAAACCTTTCGAAGCAGGCCCTCTGTTTCTGGATTTCGTAAAAAAATATATGGAATTATTTCCAGAAGACAGAGATGATATGCTTCAGATTTTCTGCCTTTCCACTTTTTTCACCACATCGTTTAAAAATGCAGTAGAAATGTATCGTAAAGCAGATTTTGATACCCATATGCTCTGTTATGATATGGAAGGCACTTCCCGGAATTTCAAAGAGCTATACGGAGTTATTCAGAAGAATTTTAATGAGATAAAAAACGATTCTTCTCTCTTATATAAAAATGTAGGCCCTCCCCTCTGGGTAGATAATGAAACATTTAACCCGGTATGTCTGGGGCAAAATATGGGCGGTATATCGATAAATATGAACGGAGCAGAAGATTTCGAACTGATGACACTGGAAGGAATGACTGTAAAACAGGCGGAAGCGCTCATAGAATGCCGTGAAAAAGCAGGGTATTTTTCAAGTATCAAAGACATAGAAGATACAGGTATTCTAAGTGAAACACAGGTCAGGGAATTGCTGAAGATGAGGGAACATTACCTGGACAGCTATAAAAACAGGTATCTGTGAAGAAGGAGACGAACTGGTCGGGTTATCATGGAAAAATTTTATTATTATCTGAAAGATCATAACAAATTAGAGGCAATGAGACGTGCCCAGATTGACATAATGAAAAAACATCATCATCCCTTCTTCCGGGCACCCTTTGTTCTCACTGGAGACTGAAAATAATCATTTACTGCCGGTAATATCTTTTTCTTTCTGATAGACCCTTACATAATCTATTTCAAATACGTGCGGAAACAGAGAGTCATCTATACCTTCTTTACCGCCCCAGTTTCCTCCTATGGCAAGATTCAATATAAGATAAAAAGGTTTATCGAAAGGCCATGACTGCCACCCGGTGCCGTCATTCTCATAGGTATAATAATGGATTCCGTCTATATAGACCCTGTATTGATTTTCTTCCCATTCTACACCGTAAACATGAAATTCCGAAGTTGCATCAGGACAGTGATATTCACCTGACTTCTGAGTTCCTTTTACATGGTTATATTTATTTGTATGAGTACTCGATAGAATAAACTCCGGGTTATATCCTACCTGTTCCATAATATCTATTTCTCCGCTGTCAGGCCAGGTTCCGTATTCATTCCCCGTAGACATAATCCATATGGCAGGCCATGTTCCTCTTCCTGTGGGAACTTTTGCCTTAACTTCTATTTTACAGTATTTCCAGTTACCTTTACTTGTAAGTCTTGCAGAGGAATAATTTTTTCCCTCTATCGGTTCCTTTACTGCTGTAATTTTCAACGTACCGTTACTTACATAAGCATTTTCTTTTTTAAATTCCGTATACCACTGGGCTTCATTATTTCCCCACCCGTAAGAATTACCTTTTGTATCATAGTTCCATTTACTTTCATCAGGTAAACCTTCATAATCAAATTCATCTGACCATACAGGTTTCCACTCTTCAGCGGCAGAAATACTTAATGACACACATAACACAAATACCAGGACTGCAAGAGTTTTTAAAATTAATTTATCCATTCTTCTACCTCCACATTTTTAATATTTTATATATTATATACCGGTACCTGCAAAAAAAATAGAAATTTTTTTAGAAAATCTATAACTTGACATATTGATCAAGTATGTTATAATTTTAAATAAGAATAATTCTTATCTAAGAAAAATTATTATTAAAAGGAGTGATTTATTAAGTGAAAAGTCTAAAGGGTACAAAAACAGAGAAAAATTTACTGACAGCTTTTGCAGGTGAATCTCAGGCAAGAAACCGTTATACCTATTTTGCAGGTAAAGCAAAACAGGAAGGTTTCATGCAGATTTCTGCCGTATTTGAAGAAACAGCAAATCAGGAAAAAGAACATGCAAAGAGATTCTTCAAATTCCTTGAAGGAGGAGATGTTGAAATAGTAGCAGCATTCCCTGCCGGCGTAATAGGAACAACAGAAGAAAATCTGGCAGCAGCAGCAGGTGGAGAACATCATGAATGGTCAAGTATGTATCCTGATTTTGCAAAAATAGCAAAGGAAGAAGGATTTGATGTAATAGCAAAGGTATTTGAATTTATAGCAGTAGCAGAAAAACAGCATGAAAAACGGTATAATGATTTACTTAAAAATATAAAAGAGAACAAAGTATTCAAAAAAGATAAACCGGTTGTATGGAGATGCCTCAACTGCGGTTACATCCATGAAGGAGATGAAGCACTGCAGTCCTGTCCGGCCTGTGCACACCCTCAGGCATATTTTGAACTTCTCGGTGAAAACTGGTAGTCTTAGTACCGAAACAGGTAAATTGGTACCCGTAAAAAGCTTCTGCCTGGCAGGCTCTGGAAAAGAAAAATTAGTTTTTTCTATAGTACTATACTTTCGCAGATTTTTAAAAAAATCTGCAAAAGGGTCTTGATAAAATAA
>CAYSLJ010000072.1:0-35829 GCA_964431735.1 uncultured Synergistia bacterium
CAACCTCTTCTTCTATTTCTTCTTCAATTTCCTCTTCAACCTCTTCTTCAGCTTCCTCTTCTATTTCTTCTTCAATCTCTTCTTCTATTTCTTCTTCAATTTCCTCTTCAACCTCTTCTTCTATTTCTTCTTCAATTTCCTCTTCAACCTCTTCTTCTATTTCCTCTTCAATTTCCTCTTCAACCTCTTCTTTAATTTGTTCCTGAACTTCCTGTTTAAATTTTTCTACATCTTCCAGGTTTTCAACATCTTCAATATCTTCAACATCTTCAACATCTTCAATATCTTCAATATCTTCAACATCTTCAATATCTTCAATATCTTCAATATCTTCTTCTAGAACCCGTTCTGTAACATTAGATTCACTTTTTTCTTCATCATAATTGATTTCTGTAAGTTCTTCTAAATCTTCAGGTGTAATTTTAGGTCTGGGTATTTCTGGTAAAAGAGTTACTTTATTTTCCGGTTCCTGGTATTCTGTTACTATATTTATTTTTTCTGGCTCTTTTTCTATTTTTATCGTTACCGGTAATATTATTTCAGAAATATCCGGTGCTTTCTCTTTTGTTTTTTCACTAACAGATTTTTTTGTGAATTTTTCCCCACAAACTTTGCAGAATTTAGCATTACTTCTATTTCTTATATTACATTTATGGCAAATTATTATATCCTTAAGATTTTCTCCGCATATTTTACAAAATTTAGCATTCTCTCTATTCTCAGATGTGCATTTTGGACATGCAACCATTTTAATTATTTCTTTTTCTTTATTATCATCTATTTTATCTCCACTAGAAGAAACTGGTACCGGTATTTGTTTTTCTGATGTTTGCGGGATAAATTTTTCTTTACTGTCATCTATTCTACTTGTAATAACCGGTATTGGTTTATCCACTGGTTGAGATATGTTCACGTTACCAAGGAGATTAAAACCACATGTTTTACAAAATTTAGCATTTAATCTATTTAAAGAATTACATCCAGGGCAATGCTTATATTCAATATCAGGAGTAGTTTTAACAGAAGGAACTAATTTTTGAATTGTTGCTTGCAGGGCCTCTACTTTTTCTGCTAATTCTCTGACTTTATTTTCTTTATCATTTATATTTTCATCATCTTTTTCTTCATTGTCATCTACTATATTTAAGTTTGTTGTCTCTTCTAATTCCTGGGATTTTCTCTTTTTTTTCTTTTTTTTCTTAGACATTATCTTCCTCCCAAATTTATAAAAGATTAATTTACTTCTATAATGAAATTTAAACTTTAAAAACCTTTTATTTTATAATATAATTGTATTATAATAATTTAATCTATTTTATTTAAAAAGTCAATAAATTACCCTGATTGAGTAATTTTAACTTTGGAGGTGTATTTTATGAAGTTATTTTTTAACTGTCTTTTAGTTTTATGTTTATTCTTTCCTTCATGTGTATTTGCAATAAATATTGAAGCAGAAAGTCACATCAAAAATGGAAAAATGTTACTGGCATCCGGTAAACCTGAAGAGGCAATAGTTGAATTTCAAAAAGCTATTGCTTTAGATATGAATAATACAGATGCTACTTTTTATATAGCACAGGCCTATCTTCAACTGGGACAGTTTGATATGGCTATACAAAATTATCAAAGAGTAGCAGAATTTTTACCTGATTATGCAGAGCCACATTATTATATAGGAATATCATATTATTATAAAGGTGAAATCCAGAGAGCTCTGGATTATTTTGATAAAGCAATAAGGATAAATCAAAAATATGTAGATCCATATTATACAAAAGCTATAATTTATTATGACAGAGGAGAATTATATGAAGCTATGAAGATGTGGGACAAAGTTCTGTCAATAAATCCCATTCATACAGGAGCTGAAATAAACCTTGCTGTTGCATATTATTATAACGGCAGGAATAAAGAAGCTATTCAGATGGCAGAAAAGGCTTACAGGCAGAAACCACACGATCAATTGATTGCTTTTACACTGGGATGGTTATATGTAAAAACAGGGGAGAAAGATTATGCACGAAAAACTCTCCAAAAAACTGTAGAACTCTGTAAAGATTCGTCTTTTACCTTTAAAGCCAGTGCTTTAATTTTTATTATGGATGGCAAGCTGGATCAGGCCAGAGAAATGGTGGAAAAGTCTCTCGCTCTTGATCAGAATGATACGTCAGCACTTATTATATCAGGTGAAATATATGAAAAGAAAGGTGAAAAACAGAAAGCTATAGAAGCTTATCAGAAGGCAATAAAGCTTGACAGGAATGATCCTGACCCTCAGAAAGCATTACAGAAACTGTATGGAAAATAATAATGATTAATACATTTATAAGCAATTCAAAACATCTTATTACTATAAATTCTATAAATTCCAGAGGTGAAGGTGTAGGACGGATAAATAACCGGGTTGTATTTGTTCCCTATGGAGTTCCCGGTGATCAATTAGAAATAAAAATAGAAGTTACTAAAAAAAATTATTCTACCGGTAAAATAATTGATATTCTTAAACCTTCATCTCATAGAGTAAAACCGCCATGTGAATACTTTGGCTCCTGTGGTGGATGTAATTTTCAAAATATAGACTATAATTATCAATTATTTTTAAAGCAAAATTTAATTAAAGAAAATCTAAAGAAAATAGGTAATATACAGGCTGAACTGACTAGAGAAATTATTCCGAGTGATAATATATGGAATTACCGCAATAAAGTTCAACTTGTTGTAAAAAATCTAAAAGGAAATATTACCACGGGATTTTATCGCAGAGATAGTCACGATCTGGTTCATGTCAGATATTGTCTTATACAGCATGACCTCAGCAATAAACTCATAGAAAACATTGTCCCTTTATTATCAGGATTGACCGTTTACAATGAACGCAGAGGTTCAGGTATGATCAGATATATTACCTGTAAGACCAGTTTTTCTAATAAAGAGACACTCTGCACAATTGTCTGTAATGAAAAAAAAATACCTGATAAAGAAAATTTTGTAGAGCATTTAAAAAAAATTACCGGCCTCGCCGGAGTAGTTCAAAATTTTAATCCTTCCAGTTCCAATGTAGTTATGGGAGAAGAAAATGTTCTTTTATGCGGTAGAAACTATATAGTGGAAGAAATTAAAGATATTAAATTTATGATATCTTCGTCATCTTTTTTTCAGGTTAATACAGATCAGGTAGGGAAAATGTATGATATCATTTCGAGTATAATATCATCTTTAAATATAAAACAGGCTATAGATGCTTACTGTGGCATAGGTACTTTCAGTCTTTTTTTAAGTAAATATGCCGGTTATGTTTCTGGTATAGAAGAAAATATAGAAGCAGTAAGTATGGCAAAACAAAATATGAAATTAAATAACATGACCAATATAGACTTTATAGCCGGCCATGTAGAGGATTTACTTTATACTATCGGGCGTGATAAACAGATTGATTTAATTATTCTGGATCCTCCGCGAAAAGGATGTGACGGTGATATTTTAAAAACTATCAGAAAACTTGACATAAAAAATATAGTTTATATATCCTGTAACCCTGCAACTCTGGCAAGGGATCTGGTAATATTAAGGGAGCTGGAATATGAGCTCAGACTGATTCAACCTGTAGATATGTTCCCTCACACCCCTCATGTAGAAAGTATATGTTATTTGCAAAAAAAAAATTCAGATGATATAATTTGAAATGACACTTGCGCTCAAAGAGAGGTAATGATAATGAAACTGGTAAAACTTTCACCTGTACTATGTGAAAAAGTTTCCCATCTTGAAGCCAGAATATCAAAGGCGAAACTTGGATTGGATGAAATCAGAAGAAATTTGAAAGATATTGAAGCAAATAACTGTAATTTAAGTTATGCACTTTTAGATAAGCAAAATGACCTTTTAGGATATATAATGTCATGGTTTTCAGATTCTCAGTTTGTGATAGATGAACTGGTTGTATTTATAGATGATCTGGTTATTTTACCTGATTATGAAAACTATAAATATAATTTAATAAAAGCTGTTGTTAAAAATTTAGAAGAAAAAAATTTATCAGGTACTCCAATAGAAGTTACTGTTTTTAATAAAGATTGTAATGTCTGGATTAACGATCCTTATATAGAGGAAAAAATTGGATATACACTGAGTGATAGCCTGAAATATAAAGATGATGAATCAGGAGAAGAACTGGTATTATTAAGATTTGAACCTGTTGATTAAATATCAGGAAGTTAATACTTCTTTATTATTAAAGGTATCCTATGTCTTAATAATTTTCTTCCGCAATAATGACTGGAGGAAGTTGTATTGTTGCCTTCAGGTAAAATATTACAATCCCGTTATCAACTCCAAGGACTTATAGAGTCTACTGTAACATTTAATTTATATATAGCCAGGGATTTACATTTTTCTGATAAGTTATGGTTTATTAGAGAAATACAATCTTTTCCTGATGATCCACTCACATCTGCTGTTCTGTTAAAGCATTTTCAGGAAAAATCCCAATATTTTTCAAAGCTTGAACATCCGGGACTGGCTAAAATAATAGATTATTTCACAGAAGATAATAAGAATTATTTTGTTATGGAATATACTACCGGCCAGACTCTGAAGCAGTTCTTTAAAAGCTCAAACATAACATCAAAAGAACAGGTAATATCCATAGGAACACAACTGGCAGAAGTTATAGAATATTTGCATAGTCTGAAGACAGGTCCCATATTATTATTAAATTTAAATCCATCCCATATTTATATTCACTCATCAGGTATTTTACTTGTACAATACGGCTTCTCTATGGTACTGGCCAGGGCAGGAAAAATACAGTATTTACTTGAAGATGGAGAAGGTTACTGCGCGCCAGAAATAATGCAGGCAAAGGTAGATAATCGCACTGATGTATATTCCCTCGGTGTAATATTATATCAATTTTTAACAGGAATAGATCCTAAAGAAATACTAAATTTTTCATCTATAAGAATTAAAAATCCTGATGTATCAACCCAGTTAGATAATTTAATAAAAAAAGCTATTAAAGATAAACCGGCAGAGAGATACCAATCTGTTACTCACTTAAAAAAAGAAATACTTCGTATACCAGTGATTAATAAGAAAATTGGAGCAGAAAAAATTAAATGTAAAGAGCAACCTGTAGTGAAGGATATAGCTGATTACGCCATAGGGAGTAAACTGGACGCCCTGAGAAAAAGCCAGAAAGATAATTTCTTCAAAGACGATTTATACGAAGATGAAAGAGAACCTTCAAGCAAACTGGACGCCCTGAGAAAAAGCCAGAAAGATAATTTCTTTAAAGACGATTTATACGAAGATGAAAGAGAACCTTCAAGCAAACTGGACGCCCTGAGAAAAAGCCAGAAAGATAATTTCTTTAAAGACGATTTATACGAAGATAGTAGCAGTATTTCTAAAAATATTGATAAAGTTAAATCAGAAATGAAGACCATAGTAAGGGAAAAGAACAATAAAGTATCTGTAATTGAAAAAATACGTTCTATAGATTTCTCCAGAATAGCTATATTTATTCTTGTTTGTCTTGCTATTATTATATTATCCATATCTGGATTCCTTGCAATCAGGTTTTTAAAATTGTTTCCATCTGTCCCCGAAAGTAATCAAAATCCCGATGGGAGAAATTCTTATAAAGTAAAAGGTATAGAGTATTATAATAATAAAAATTATGTAGACGCTATAGAAAATCTTACAAAAGCACTCTCTGCAACCCCTGAAGACGGTTTTGTTTCTATATTGCTTCAAAATTCTTATCTTTATATAAACGGAAAGCCTTTTTATACTATAGCCCTTATGGCACCTTTATCGGGATACAGTCAGAAAAAAGGCGAAGAACTCCTCAGAGGAGTAGCTTTTGCACAGATAAAAATAAATGAAGGGAAAGAACTTCCCGGCAAAGGAATTATGATAAGAGTGGAAGATGATATGTCTACAATATCAGGAGCTATTAAGGCAGGAACTATGGTGTGTAAAAATAGCAATGATATATCCGCTGTTATAGGCCCTTTAAACAGTGATCAGGTAAAATCAATATCTCCTGTTTTTAACGAGTATAAATTAGTATGTATTGCTCCCACTGCAAGCTGTCCCGGTGTTAATGAACTGGGGCCATATATATTTCGATTAAGTGGAACGTCAGAACTGGAGGCCAGAGCCATCGGAAAATTCTGTGTTGAACAGGCAGGTTTTTCAAGAATAGCAATTATGTATGATGAGACACAGGACTACAGTGCCGGTCTTGCCAGAGAATTTAAAGATAAAGCCATTCAACTCGGTGCAACAGTAACAATGGAACAAATATTCAGTTCAGATAAAACAGACTTCAAGAAGGAAGTTTCAGAAGTAATTAAATCTTATCCTGACGCATTATTTTTTTCCGGTTACCATAAAGAAGGAGCTATATGTTCTCTGACACTAAGAGAACTCGGCTCAAATATACAGTTAGTAGGAGGAGACGCTCTTTATACTCAGGAACTTATAGATATAGGAGGTAAATCTGTTGAAGGAATTTTATTTACCAATTATTTTCATCCTGATTATAATAATATAACCAGAAAATTTTCAAAAGAATTTTTTGACAGATTTAGAGTAACTCCTTCTGCAAGAACAGCTCTTTCATATGATTCTCTTATGATTTTAACCGGAGCGATTAATATGTCTGGAGCTAATACTACATCAATAAGAGATTATTTACTTTCTCTTAATAATAAAGATAAAGCCTTTGAAGGAATTACCGGTAAAACATTTTTTGATTTACACGGCAATTCATGTAGAGATTTATTTTTAATTACAGTTAAAAATGGTAAATTTATTCTTGTCAGTAAATTAACCTTTTAGGTTACGATTGGGAGTAAAAATGGGTCAATTAAAACCGAATATAATAATCAGAGATACATATAAAATTATAGAGGTTTTAAAGAGTGAAACGTCATCTACTACCTGTATTGCCTCAGATAAGAATGGAAATACATGTATTCTTAAAGAATTTGTAAATTTATCGTCCGATAAATATGAAAATGAAGAAAGAAGCAGCCAGTTTAGTTCTTATATAATATCAATAAAACAGATAGAACATCCTTTTTTAGCCAGGTTACTTGACGCTTTTCAGGATAATAATAAATATTATATTGTGATGGAATATATACAGGGAGTATCACTGGACTATTTGGTTAAAGAAGAAAAATTGCCTTTAAATGAAATAGAAGTTCTGAATATCGGGAAAAAAATAACTGAATTGATTTCCTATATTCACAGTCATAAGTCAGAGAATTTTATTATGATTTCTATTGCCCCTTCTGATATTATTCTGGATAAAAGCAATAATCCCAGATTTATTAATTTTAGATTTGATAAAATTTTACTTGATTGTAAAACCAAAGCCTTAAATGGCTATATATCCCCTGAAGAATACAGTGGAATATCAGAACAAAGTCTGTCTTCTGATATTTATTCCCTGGGAGTACTATTACACCAGTTTTTAACAGGTAGAGACCCTGCAATAAGTCCATTTAAATTTAGTTCCGTACAGAAAATTAATCCTTCTGTTACATCTAAAACTTCTTCTTTTATATCCAGAGCTACTAAATATAACCCTTCTGGAAGATATAAAAATGTAACAGAACTTAAAGAAGCCATGAACCTGTGCCTGAAAGAAGCCGAAGAATACGCAAAGAGTGCTCCTTCTCTTTCTTTATTGATAAAAAATCAAAATAATTCCGGTATATACAGTAAATTAATATTAGTAATAGGAGCTATTATTTGTTTGTTTTTCACTATCTATTTTGTTTCCTTTATTACAGATTTTTTTAAGAAAAATAAAAAAAACAACAATGAATATTTAAAAATAGAAGGGATTAACAATTATAATACTGGAAAATATGATATTGCCATTAATTATCTTGCAGAATATCTTTCTACAAAACCTTATGATGGAGAAGCAATGATTTATAAAGAAAACAGTTATTTAAATATTAAAAATAATCAGGCTATAGATATAGCAGTAACTGCCTCTCTGAGCGGCCCTTACGCTGATTATGGCACATCCATGTTACAGGGAGTAGCTCTGGCTCAAAAACTCATAAATTCGGAACAAAAGATACACGGTTATTCTATGCGTATTGTTTTACGAGATGATAAAGGTGAAAGCCCCAGAGCATATGATATAGCTACAGAGATTGTAAATATGAATTCCGTTCTCGGTGTCATTAGCTTCATTCAGGATAATAGTACCGTCGGATCTGTTTATAATGAGGAGGGAATACCTCAGATAATACCTTGCTCTTTGAAAAATAATTATACATGCGGCGGCTACTGCATATCAAATTCAGAACCATTACAGGCAAAAATGCTTGCAAAATATTCAATAATTGAAAGAGGTTATAAACGAATAGTTTTAATTTATGATGGAACTGACTATGATTTTATCAATTTATACAAAAATGAAACAATTAACCTGGGAGGAGAGATAATTAAAGTTATTTCGATTAACCATAAAAACACTGATATTGCTTTAGAAGTAATTAATTTAAAGCCTGAACTCATAGTCATAGCAGGAGATATAGAAAATATAAAATCGATATGCAATACATTACAGAAAAACCATATCTCTGTTCAATGCCTCATTACAGGTTCTCAGATATTTTTAATAAATTCTGAAGAAGAAATATTTCAGGGAATAATCTTTGCCACTCTTTTTAATGCAGGAACAAATGATGTAAATGCTCAGAAATTTATTAAACTTTTTGCAGATAATTTTGGTGGTGCTATTCCCAATCAGTTAAATGCAATTTCTTATGATGCTACATTGTTAATGGCTAAAGCTATTTCAGAAGGCGGTCTAAAAAGGGAAGATATAAAAAATTATTTATCTTCTCTTGGAGGAAAAAGACCTCCTTTTATAGGAGTTACAGGTGTTACTGCCTTTGATAGAACAGGGTCTGTTCATAAAGATATGCTTCTTATAAATATAAAAAATTATATATTCCAGCCTGCAGGTGTTATATCTATATAAAGGAGTTAATAGAAATTGCTGGAGAAAGGTCAAATATTAAATAATCGTTATAAGATTCTGGAAATAATAAAGATAGGCGTAAAGAAAGCCGTTTATACGGCAGTAGATCTTAATTTACCCGGGAAGCAGTGGATTATAAAAGAAATTTTTCCTCAATATGTAAAAAAAGAACAAAAAATACAGTTTTGTAAAGATCTTCAGGTTGAAGCCGGTATTATAGCCCGGATAGATTATATATCTTTACCTTCTCTTGTAGATTTTTTCACCTGTAGCGAGAAATATTATTTTGTATTTGAATATATTTATGGTAAAAGCCTGGCATCTATGATTGATAACTCATCAGGGTATTTTTTAAATGAAGAAGCGATAAAAGAATTTATTTTTCAGATGGTTCAGACTTCTATTTATTTTCAGAAACATCCTGTCTTTAATATTTTTATTGAATTTAAGCCTGAAAATATTTTTATTGATTCTATGGGCATGGTAAAATTTTTAGATTATTCCATATCTGAGGAAAGTACTGTTAATAAAATATACAGTACAAAATTTCTTGAAGGCATTTATAAAAAAAAGATTGACAATGATTTTGCATTAACAGGTATAATGTTATCTTACCTTCTTTCATCAGGTAAAGATATTTCAGAAGTTGAAAGTTATACAAGCCTGGAAGATATTTTAACTGTTCTGTCTCCGGAAAAAAATATGTTTAAAGGTAATTCCATTTCCTTTACTGAAACTGTAAAACCTGTTAAAAGTTATGCGGTTACAACGAATTATTTGTTGAAAGAGAATCTGTGCTTGCATCACGCTTATCATATGAAAGAACATGTAACAAAAAGTTCTGAAGATGGATTTTTTTTAAAATCATCTTTTTTTCTATTGTTTTTATTCAGCATTGTTCTGGTTATCATAATAAATGCAGTTTATTTAACCGGCATATTGCCTGTTTCCAGTTCACGTGATAATAAAATTCCTGTTCAGAATGAATTCTTACCTGTTGAACCGGAAGGTTTAAAAAAAAGAGCACTTTATTATTATAATTTGAGAGATTATTCCAGGGCTATTTCTCTCTTTAAAAGACATCTTCTAAATTACCCCGGCGACGGAGAAGCAAGTATATATCTTTCAAACAGTTATATTTTAATGGGAGAAAGCAGGAAACTATATACAGGACTGGGAATATCTATTACCGGTGACGACAGCCAGGTCGGTCAGGCTGTAATGCAGGGTATAGCAATGGCTATCAGAGAAATAAATTCCGGAAAAAACAATATAAAATTTGTTATAGTAATAAAAGATGATAATTCCAATCCTGATAAAGCAAAGGAAATAGCCCATAGTTTCGTAGAAGATAATAAAATTTTGATAGTAATAGGTCATGGTAGAAGTTCCTGTACACTTGCAGCAGGTAAAATCTATAATGAAGGCAGACTTCCGACTATATCTCCCATATCTACAAACCCGGTTATTTCAAATATTGGTCCTTATATTTTTAGAACATGTGGAAGTGATATGTCACAGGCGAGAACTCTTGTAGATATAGCCAGGAATAAGTTAAAAGTAAAGAATATTGCTATTATATGTAATTTACATGATCCCTATTCAAACAGTTTATCTTTTTTTATAAAAAAATATTCTTTCAATCACCTGAATATTGTTTCTCAGGAAAACTACAGTTTCAATGATAGCGACTTTACTTTACAGGTATCGAATATAATAAATAAATCTCCTGAATTAGTTTTTATAGCAGGTTATGATGTTCAGGCCCTTTCTATGATCAAAGAACTCAGAGAAAAAGGCTTCATTGGCTATATAATTGGTGGTGATGCCCTTTATACACAGAAGATGATAAGTCAGGGAAGAGAATATGTGGATGGTTTTATATGTACAACATTTTTTCATCCTGATATTTCTTCTAATAAAACATTTGTAAAGGAATTTAGAAAATTGTTTGGCGGAGGTACTCCCAATCCAATAGCAGCACAGGCATATGACAGTATAAAATTGATATCCTGTGTTTTAGATGATTCTATAGACAGGAATAGTATCCAGAAAAATCTTTCTAATATAGGCAGTAAAGGTAAAACATTCAGAGGACTGACGGGAGAAATAAATTTTGCGACCCGGAAAGAGACCGAAAACTGGATAGTTGTAAAAATTCAGGGAGGTAAATATATTCCATTATGAATATACTTTATATTATTTCTCTTGACGCGTCACGCGTTACATGGCACGACTGAAAATGTCTTATTTTGCCAGAGTAGAAAAAGTAGAAGAATATAATATGTTGCAGGAAGGAGAAGTCACACTTAAAATAGAAGGTTTCTTATTAAGATGCGAAACGAGTGATTTATTTATAGAAGAAACTCATTGTATCGTCGAGCTATATGTGAAACATGGAGAAATAACAAAGACAGAATATAGAGATTTTTTCTTTGATTTACTTGAACCGGATGATTGTGTTATTATTATAGGTGGTAAAGTTAAGCAAAAGTTTAACGAATATAATTTTTTGCTGGAAAGTCTTCTGGATATTGAAATAACGGTTGATGAAACTATGGAATTTTTTCCGGGAGATTCTGTAATAGTAAAAGGATTATTGCATGCCAGGCTGGCTGGATGAGGTGAATAATTATGCTATCGGCAGGAGATATAATAAAGGGAGAATACAAAGTTATTAAAGTCATTGGTAATGGTGGCATGGGATCTATATATCTGTGTTCCGAGGTCAAAGACAGTAATAAAAAATGGGCATTAAAGGAAATGAGATTAACTCAGATACAGACAGAAATGCAGGAAAAAGCTATAAAACATTTTGAAATGGAAGCAGCAATTTTATCAAAGTTAAACCATTTTAATTTACCTGGAGTAAAAGAATATTTTAAGGAAAATGAAAATTATTATCTGATAATGGAATTTATTGAAGGAGAAGATCTTGGAAAATTGCTTGACAGAAGCACAACTCCTTTCCCTGAAGAACTTGTTTTAAAGTGGGGAACTCAGATGGCGACTGCACTTTATTTCCTGCATATTCAAAAACCTCACCCTGTTATATATAGAGATTTAAAACCATCCAATATTATTGTTACTCCTGAAAATAATATAAAGTTAATTGATTTTGGAATTGCCAGGTTTTTTCAGCCGGGCAAGAAAAAAGATACAATTCAGATGGGGTCTCTTGGATATGCTCCTCCCGAACAGTTCGGGGAAGGTCAGACTGATGAGAGATCTGATATTTATTCTCTTGGAGTGACATTACATCAACTGCTTACAAAAAGAGATCCTGCCGAAGCAGATAATCCTTTCAAAATTCCGCTGGTAAGAACAATAAATAAAGATGTATCTATTGAACTTGAAAGAATAATACAGAGATCGACTCAGTTTGAAGCTATAAGAAGATATCAAAAAGTCAGTGAGTTAAAAAGAGATTTAAAATCTCTTTATGATGAAAAATTAAGAAAATCCAGACAAATGCCTCAGTCGACACAACTTCCCATATCAGTTCAACCGCCGACTATTGCAATCGGTGCAGTAGAAACAGAAAGGCTTCCAGTTCAGGGAAACCCTCCCGATGTTCAGTCTTCTCGTGTGGAACATATTATAGAAAAATCTGAAGAAGTTTGTAAAGGCAAAATTAAAGAAGCCAGTAACATTTCAGATAGCGTTGGTAAATCTGAAGAAATCGGTAAAGACAAAATTAAAGAAGCTGGCAAAGAGAAGCCGGATAAATGTGATGAGAGAGAGGAGAAAAATTTTTCTGTTAGATCTAAAAAGAAAAAATCTCTTCTTGCTACTACCTTTATTATTATTTTATTTATTTCCTTATCTGTTCTATTATATTATTTAAAACCTTCATGGGCCATAAAATATTTATCTTTTATAACAGGTTTTCATTCTGTATCTGTTCCTTCAGTAACTCCTTCTCCTTCAGCAGAGACTTTAAATCTAAAAGAACAGGCTCTTCGCAAGTATAATAATGGAAATTTTTCAGGGGCAATAGGCCTTCTAAATGAATCTCTGAAAATTTTTCCCGGTGATCCTGAAGCTATGATAATGAAATCCAATATAGAACTTGCCCTTAAGGGTAATGATAAATTTTCTCTGGGACTTATAGTATCAGGAAAAGATAAATATAATTACATGATGAAAGGCGCTTTTCTTGCCCAGAAAGAGATAAATTCCAATTTAGGTGTAAGAGGTAAAATGTTAAATTTGGAAATAATAAATAATTTTTCTGATGTAAATATGGCATTTAATAATATCAGTCGTATAAAAACAGAAAATTTTATAGCAGTGATTGGTCCTGATGATTATAATGTTGATATGTCTGTTGCACCTTTGTTCAGACATTCAGGTATGTTACAGTTTACTCCCTGTTTATCTATGATACATAATCAGAAGGATAGACCTTTTACATTTGGATTATCTCCTGATGAAAAAAGTGAATTAAAAGCTATATACAAATTGATATACGGAAAATTGAATAAAAAGAAAATTGCTACTATTTATGACATTGACACACCGTATTTTTTCGAGTTAAATTATATTTTTAAAGAGGAAATTTTATCAAAAGAACGAACTACTATAATAAATGATGTCATGGTCAGAGAGGGTAATGTACGGGAACAAAAAGAGATAAATAGAATACTAGATAGCTTGGCTATAAACAAACCGGATGTGATTGTATTTTTTTCTTCACCTTATCTGATAAAGCAAATTGCCCTGGAAATCAGGAAGAAAGATAAGGATGTTATTTTTGTTGCAGGACACTGGGCTATGTCCGGCCAGTTACTATCGAAAGAAAATGATGTAACGGAAGGCCTTTTATGTCTCTGTCCTCTATTAAAGGATGAAGAAAGTTTTGTAAAAAAATACAGGGAGGTGTTTTCTGATAGTGTAACACTACGAACAATACAGGTATATGATACTCTTATCTTATTGAAAGAAGCTATTAATGCCAGGGGGTTTCGTAGAGAAGACATCAGGTCTTACCTGATGGATTTTGATGCAGATAATCCTTACCGGGGGAAAAGTGTTATATTTTACTTTTCCGGCAGGGAAAGTCATAAAGAAACAGGGTGGAAGGTTTTGCATGTTCTCAACCATAGTTTTACTGTCCACTCTGAAATATAAAAAAGATCTTTTAATTATATTTGAAATATGTTAAAATGTATTTTTATGAAGCCCTTAAATTTATTAACAGGGGGGGTGTTTACCTGGTTTTAGATTTGCTAACAAGGGCTAGGACCTGAAAATGGGTCTGGTAGCAAAATTTGACCGGGTATAATTCTTTGAAATGTCCTGATTGCGGAACGGAAAATCTCGATGGAAGTGTGTTCTGTGATGACTGTGGTGCAAATCTTAAACAAGACAGTGTTGTTACAGAGAATGTTATTAATTTATTACCTAAAGAAGAAGGTAATATTTTGAAGGATACATATGAAGTAGTATCTTTATTAGAAAAAGGAGTTATAAATAAATATAGAGCTGTTGATAAAAAAACAAATAAAGACGTTTTAATTTTAGAACATGAATTCAGACCAAGACCTTCTGTTGTAGATGTAGAAAGTGAGGAAATACCGAAGGTTACAGCTCCTTTAGAGGAAGATCCTTTTGGACGTATTTTTGAACTGGTAAAAAATTTCGAACATAAGAATTTAATTAAAATATTAGATTATTTTCAGGATAAAGGTAGATCTTATCTTGTAGAAGAGTTTTTTTCCACGGAAAGTTTCTTTGATAAAATTTCCCAGGAAGATTTCAAGCCTGATGAAGTACAGGTAATGGAATGGGGTATAGCTCTGTGCAATGCTATCGGTTATATTCATGAACATGGTATTATACATAGAAATTTGCAACCGGTTACAATACTTATAAATCCTGATATGGAAGTAAAAATTGCAGGTTTTGAAAGGGCAAGGTTAAAAACAGAAGCTAATATTGATATAATGGTAAACCACGGTTTCACTGCCCCTGAAGGATTTGGTATCGGACAGGTTTCTGTTAATGAAACATCTGATCTTTATTCTATTGCTTCTATTATATACAGACTTTTAACACGCTATAAACCCGGTGTTGACCAGCAGGGACCATATATGACCTTCCCGTTTTTTAAAGATATAGGTGTAAAAACTTCTTATCCTGCTTTAGAAAAGCTTCTATTAAAGTCTCTTTCAGGAATTCAGGAAAAAAGACATCAGAGTGCTCACGAATTAGAAGAAGATTTAACCACAGTTCTGAAAACACCTCCTGTAAATTATATAGAAAAAGGGGCATATATACGTATTCGTGGTTCTATGAAAACTAATGTGGGGAAAGTAAGAGAGATAAATCAGGATAGTATGCTCAGTATGCAGCTTACTATGAATGAATGTTCTCAATATACTCAACCCCTTTTATTTATAGTTGCTGATGGTATGGGCGGAGTTGCCGATGGAGAAGTTGCAAGTTCTATGGCGATTCGTCATGTATCTGCCAGTGTTTCAAAACTACTTCTTGATAGAAATTGTTCTTTCCCTCTGGATAGTAATATACTTGCCAGTGCTGTTGAATATGCCAATACTGAAATATATAATTATTCACAGCAGGAACAATCCAGAAAAGGCATGGGTTCTACTATAACGTCAGCTTTACTTATAGGGAATAGACTTATTATAGCCCATGTAGGAGATACAAGAGCATATATTATGAATAGTAAAGAAATAAGGCAGATAACAGAAGATCATTCTCTTATAGGACGTCTTTTGAAAATGGGACAGCTTACACCGGAGGAAGCAAAAAATTCACCGCAAAAAAATCTTATATACAGGGCACTGGGAACCAATCCTCAGGTAGAGGTTGATAGCTATGAAGAAAAAATGGAACCGGGCGACATAGTTTTAATATGTTGTGATGGCTTATGGGACTATTTCAGTAATGAAGAATTACATAAATTAGTAAGCAGATCTAAAGACTTTGATAAAACTACTGCAAAATTAATAGATCTGGCAAATGAACGAGGTGGAAAAGATAATATTACAGTAATTATTTTCCAACTGGTTTCCATAGAATCTAATTGATTATTATCTGTGAAAGGATGTGATGAATAGGTGACCCCAGGAAGTGAGGTTAATTTAAAAAGCACCCTCAGTTATACTTATATTCAGGTCACCAGTGAAGATAAGCTGGTTTATCTACTAGTGGATGTTATGCCAGTGGCACAATCTTCATTAGGGCACGTACCTCTTAATTTGTCTTTAGTTCTTGATAAAAGCGGTTCAATGTACGCTCAAGAAAAACTTGAATATGTGAAAAAAGCTGTTATATATGTTATAGACCAGTTACGTTCTGACGATATATCCAGTATAGTGGCTTTTGCGGACCGTGCAAGAGTGGTTGTTCCAAGCCAGCAGATATTTGATAAAGGCGGAGTAAAAAATACTGTTCAGAGAATTGATAATGTAAGTGTTGGCGGCGGAACCCATATGTTTAAAGGTATAGTTGCTGCATGTGATGAAGTAATGAAAAATTACTCTCCCAATCGTAAAAATCATGTTATATTACTTTCTGACGGACTTACTGTAGCTGAGAGTAAGTGTTTGAAGAAATGCAGGGAAGAAGCAGCAAAGGGAATTTCATTCTCTACTCTTGGTGTAGGTAATGATTTTAATCAAAAATTAATGATGGATATTGCAGATACAACGGGTGGTAAATCTTATTACATAGATGTACCAAGTGATATTCCTAATATTTTTGCTCAGGAGTTAAAAGGTGTGCAGTCTGTAGTTGTACAGAACCCGACATTACACCTGAAACTCAGCAGAAATGTTCAGGTAAAGAGAGCATATAAGGTTAAACCTCTTATAAGTGATCTGGGTACTCCTCAGGTTATGAATCAGGTTTACTCTGTGAAAATGAGTGATCTTCAGAAAGATGAACCTCAATCTATATTATATGAGTTAATATTACCATCCCGTCAGGCAGGATCTTACAGGATTGCTCAGGCTTCCCTTGAATATGATATAATCATGAAAGGGGAGAAGGGTAAACAGATTGCTCAGGATATTGTAATAGCCTATACATCTGATTACAGTCTTACCGGTATGGTAGATAGTTATGTAATGAATCTGGTAGATCTGGTAAGTGTATTCAGACAGCAAACAAGAGCACTGGAACTGGCACAAATTGGTGAACATGCAAAAGCTACCCAGCTTTTGAAAACTGCAGCAACAACTCTGTTAGATAGAGGTCAGAAAGATCTGGCTACTACCTTCCTTGAAGAAGCCAAAAATATAGAACAGGGAGTAAATACATCTGTTGCAGGTACTAAAAAACTGGAATATGGTACAAGAAAATTAACTCAAATGTTAGATGATGCTTTTTTACCACCTATATAGGAATTTTTATTTTATTAAAATATTTTTTAAGGAGGAAAGACATTTATGAAATGCCCTGTATGTGGAGTTGATAATTTAGAAGGTTCTGCCTATTGTGATGACTGTGGGTCAAAGTTACCCGCTGCCGGAGCAGCACCTGTAGCAGCATCACAACCTGTTGCTCCTCCTCCTGTGGCAGTTACACCTGCACCTGTAGTTGGAGGAAAACTTACATGCCAGGCATGTGGGTTTGAAAATAATTTAGGTGAAGCCTTTTGTTCGGATTGCGGTGCATCTCTGAGTGGATCTTCGCCGGTAGAAGCGGCGATTCCATCTCCCGTCGTTTCCGGACAACCATCTCCACCTGTAACCCCGGTAGTCCCCGGTAGACCGGTAGCAAAATTAATTGAAAAGAAAACTCAAAGAGAGTTTCCACTTACAGCAGATGTTATGATTGCCGGCAGACAGAGCCCGGCAGATAATATCTTCCCCGATCTTGATCTTACTGAAGTGGATACGGACTCCTATGTTTCCAGAAGACATCTTCAGATAATAAGACAGGGGGAACAATATTTAGTAGAAGATTTAGGCAGTTCCAATGGTACATTTTTAAATGAAGGGCCTCGCTTAAATCCCGGAATTCAGCAATCACTCAGCAATGGTGATCGCATTCAATTGGGACAGACAGAGTTTGTATTTGTAATTTCATAATATTTAAGAATGTGTTGTAAATTTTGTATAAACCTCTGCCTGAGGCTTATTTTATGGTATGTTTACAAAGACATCTTACACTCTATAATTTTTTAACCTGGAAGGGTGGTTAACCATCCTTCCAGGGATAGGTGGCTATATGGACTGGGAACTCTTGAAGAAGATAGACCCTACAAAATTAATAGGAGGAGAAGGTTCTTCTCCTTTTGATCTATTAACAGGAGATAAAGATAAGGTAAAAGCTTCAAAAGATATACCTCTTACCGGACTTTATTATCGAAAACCTGTTTTCAAATATGATCCTGCCAGGAGTCTTGTATGTAAAATTGAATTTTTTGAATCTCAGGAAAAAAACCCCTTTGATATAGGTTTGTTGAAATCTATTACTATAGGAACAGCTGAGAGGTATTTTGCAGATGTCTGCAGATATATAGTTAAAAATAAACCGCAGAAAGCTTTAACCAGATTAACTGATGTCTTGAATAAAGATCCTCAGTACAGTGATGCCTATTTCCTTATGGGGTGTATACTTCTGGAAGCAGAGCAATTCGATAAAGCAAACAGTTGTTTTCAAAAAGTTTTGTTATGCCAGAAATCTCTTGGTAAAGAGTTCAGGAAGTATTTACCGTCCTTTCATGTTGAACTTAACCTGAACCTTTCGTCAAGTTTCTGTATATTTCCTGAATTACTCGGTGCTACAATGCTGGTAGCTATAAGTTACTGGGAAAATGGAAAGAGATCTGAAGCTATTTCTGCCCTGGAACAGACAGAATCGATTTTTCCCAAAAACTCATCAGTTTTATATTTAAGTACTTATTTTAAAATGGAAATGGGGAAATATAAAGATGTAATTACACAGCTTTCCAGCTTTGAACCATCCAGTATAATGGATCTGGCAACCTATACATTATTCGGAGCATCTCTTTACAGTACCTATGATTTTTCAGGAGCAATACAGGTATTGAAGAATGCTCTTAAAATTTCTGATAAGTTTGAACAGGATGAACAGAATAAACTTATTCGTTATCATCTGGGAAGAGCTTATTTAAATAGAGGCGATAAATTTGAAGGTCTCCAGGAATTACAGAAAATTGCGTCTACAGATCCGGATTATCTGGATATAAATTCTATATTAAAAAATCCTTCCCTGGGAGCAAAGCCTTATGCAAAGGAAAAAACAGTGGAAGCAGAACTAAAGACACCTGCTCCTGTACAGGAGCAAAAAGCAGTTGTTTCTCCTTTAAAACCTTCAGAAGATAAACCTGTTCCTGAGCCACAGAAAAGTGAAACCGTAAAGGCAATTCCTCAACAGGAACATGCAAATATACCTTTAGATATACTTTCCATGGCTGATGATACCAGAGTTCTGCCCCCATCCGGAGCCAGACTTTTAATAAAAAATACAGGAGAGACCTTTCCAATTAAGGTACAGGAAGCTACAACTATTGGCAGAGAAAGTATAAATACTATTCCTTTTACGGAGGATTTTTCTATTTCCAGAAAACAGGCCAGAATAGTATTTGAAGAACATAACTTTTATGTAGAAGATCTGGGAAGTACAAATGGAACCTACCTGAATAAACGTCGTATAACTACTAAAATGCCTCTTAAACATAATGATGAAATACAGATGGGCAAAAAGACTTTCACTTTTATTGTAGAGTGAATGCCTTTTTTAATAATTTTTTAATAACTGAGTTAAACTTATAATTAAAGCTTCACAACAATATGACTTATATTATTATTAATATCCGATACTGAAGAAGAAACATCTGAAATATTTCTTGTAATTTCGTTGCTTGTAACAGATTGTTCTTCAACAGCACTGGATATAGTCATTTGAAAATGTTGAATTTGCTGAATAACTGTTGAAATATTCTTCATTATATTTGCAGTATCAGTGGAAGATTCTTGTATGGCATGTATTTTATCTTCTATTTCCTTTATAGCTTCTTTAGTTTCAGTTGCCAGTTTTTTTACTTCGCTTGCTACTATAGCGAAACCCTTACCGGTTATACCGGCTCTGGCTGCTTCTATGGTTGCATTTAAGGCCAATAAATTTAATTGTTCTGCTATATCTCTGATAAAGCCTGCTACTTTCCCTATTTCATTGCTGGAATTTTCCAGTTTTATAATAGTATTGGTAGAATTTGTTGCCATCTGTGCTGCTGATGTAGCAATACTTGAAGCCTTATGAGCACTTTTTGATATTTCTGCAATACTGGCAGTCATTTCCTCCATACTGCCTGCTACATTATTTGTCATATTTGTTAATTCCTGTGTTGCAGTGCTGATTGTATTTATTTCTTCATCTTTTAAAGAACGGGCTTCTATATCACTCATAAGTACTTTATGGTGATCTAACAGATAATGATGACAATTTTCAGGTTTGTTTAATTTATTAAATATTGCTATAGCCATTTTTTCACATGTACCATAACCACAGGCGGAACAATTATAAAGATCACTGTCAGATTTTTTTCCCATAGTTCTGTAAATAGCTTTTAATTCAGTATTATCCGGTTTACGAATATCATAATTTGAACTGAGATTGATATAGGTACGTTTATAAAGTCCAGGTTTCCAGTATTTTTCCAGTAATTGCTCAAGGGCTCTTCTGGTCTGCCAGTTAGAAAATATCCCCAGTATACCCTTTTTACGATGTTTTTCCTGCATCTCCATATTCCTTTTTTCTACAAGTATTTCCAGTTCGTCAGGGGATTTTTCCGACATATCAGTACCTGTACCTCCGTTACAACCGAGATCACAGTTAAGACAATCTACTATTAAAGGGGCAGAACCTTTTTTTACCATAGCGTAGAGATGATCTAGATATTCATAAATAACATGAGGGCCTTCGATTTTTCTGATAGCTTTTCTCAAGCCGGGATCCCATCTTTCTGCTGTCCTCATAAGTCCTCCCGGCGTGGAAAACAAAACTGCTCTTTCGGCAGGAGGATTATCATAATCTACTTTCTGAAAAGATGTCAGTCTTATCTGTTTCTCCTTAAAATATTCTTTTAATGCATGAAAGGTTATATTATAAATATCAAAACCTGTTTCATCAAATTCTCTTTTTTTAGCTATACACGGTGATATCATAGCAATCTTATAATTCTTATAGGCGGGATAAAATTCATAGATCATCTTGACCGTGTGTAACATAGGACTATCAGCAGGAGCAAGATAGGGAAGAAGTTCCGGGCGATATATTTCTATATAAGTCACAATGGCAGGGCAGGGCTGGGCTATTATCAACTTTGGATTATTTAATCTTGCATGTTCCAGATAGGAACGAACGGTCAATTCAGCACCGAAACTTACATCAAAAACGGCAGATATACCTGTAGATTTGAGCCATCCGTTCAGGTTAAGGTACTCTTCAGGGAAATTTGCTGCCACACCCGGTGCAACCAGAGCTATCATTTTTGTTCCCCTGGATATATCTGTGAAAAATTTTTCCGTATCATCAATAAAAATGCGTGCTTTATGAGTACATGCTTTTATACATTGTCCGCACCCTATACATAAATTTTCATTGATTTTTACATAATTGCCGGAGCCATCATTACAATATTTTACAGGACAGACAGATATACAGGTATGGCAATTAACACATTTATCTTTATCTACACTGATTATTTCACTCAAATGATGGTTCATTACCTCAGCTCCTTAAATAGAATATTTACTATTTATAAAAAAATTATCTATAAAAAATTATAACATATTTTTTATACAAATACTGTTTGCATTCTTACAATTTTTATTAGAAATTAAAATATTTAAAATATTAAACTAATTTTTACTAAGAGCCTATCCGAAAAGTCATCAAATACCTTCCGGTGGGTGAGGCTCTTCCGAAAAATCTATAATCCTCTTGCAAAAAAACTCTTATTACAGACTGCTACGATATTACATTTGTTTAATTTATAAATTACTGTTAATACGGTATATATTTTTCTCCAGAGCCTCACCCACCGGAAGGGTGTAGAATAAATATTACTTTTCGGATAGGTTCTAAGTACCGCTCCAAATAAGTTAGTACCCATATTAAAACCTGTCCCTGGCCGGACTCTTCCGGAAAAGATATGATCCTGTTACGTGGCAAACTGGTTTTGCAGACTGTTAATATTTTGCATCTATATCATTTACAACTCTCTTTTAATACGGCATATCTTTTCCTCCAGAGCCCGGTCAGGGACATGAGAGTGTTCCATATTTTTTGGGTACCAATTTACCTGAGCTGATAGCTGACAGCTAACTGCTGAACGCTTACAAATATATAATCTTTCTGAAAGAAAACCTGTTTTTACATACATCTACTATTTTGCCTCTTTATCAGCTTCTGTCTGCCAGGTTCTTAAGAAGAAAAAAGGCTTTAATTTAAATCCTACTGACCTGAGCATGAGCATGTCATAAATTGCATCCTCCCGTCACGCGTTACGTGTAACGCGTGACGAGAATAAAATATGCATTATTTATACTCACTTCAGTAAATAAAATGGCAAAGTCGAGATAAATATATTCAAATTAATATTATCTATGTTATAATAATATTCTATGAATAATATAGACTATAGAAAAATTAAAGATATAGAAGAATGTAAGTTATGTGAAGAGCTACAGCTTACGGTATGGGGTTTTTCTGAACGAGAGGTTTTCCCGGCCAGACATCTTCTGACTGCCCAGCAAAACGGAGGTCTTGTCATTGGAGCTTTCAGTGACACAGGTAAACTGATAGGATTTTCTTATGGATTTCTGGGTTATTCTGAAGGTAAATATTATCTTTATTCTCATATGCTCGGTGTCCTTGATGAGCATAAATATAAAAATATAGGATATAATTTGAAACTCCTCCAGAGAAAAATAATTCAGGAAAGAGGTTTTTCATTAATCAAATGGACATTTGATCCTCTTGAAAGTCCGAATGCCTATCTTAATTTACACAAACTGGGTGCTGTAATAAAAACTTATTATATAGATTATTACGGAGAATTCAGAGGTATAAATTATGGTTTACCTACAGACAGATTTCTCGTGGAATGGGAACTGAATAATCATAGAGTTATAGAGAGAGTGGAAAAACAAAGTATTTCCCATCTTAATTCATCTGACTATCCTGTCATTACAGAAACTTTTTATAATAAGAAAGGTTTTCTGGAGTTAAAAAAAGTGGAATTAAATTTTACTGAAAAAAAAATTCTTGTAGAGATACCATCAAATATACAGGAAATAAAAAGTCTTGATTTCAAAGCAGCCATAGACTGGAGAAATAAAACAAGAGACATATTTACTTCTTATCTTACCGGAAAATACTGTATAACTGATTTTTGTACTTTTAGTCATTATAAAAAATTAAGAAAAAGTTTTTATCTGCTGGAGCGGTACTGAGAGCCTGTCCGAAAATATGAATCTTTTAGAGCCTGATTTCATAAGAAAACTTGAATATTTGAGTATACTTTCCAGGAAAGTTTTTAAGGGCAACCTTAAAGGTGAACACAGGAGTAAAAGAAAAGGAATAAGCCATGAATTTTCCGATTATAGAAATTATGTACCAGGCGATGACCTTCGCTATATTGATTGGAACCTTTATGGTAGGCTGGAAAGATTATTTTTAAAATTATTTCTGGAAGAAGAAGATCTTTATGTATATATATTGCTCGATACAAGTTCCTCTATGGATTATGGTATTCCGGGGAAACTGGATTACAGTATAAAAATAGCCGCTTCCCTAGGTTATATAGCATTGACCGGTATGGATAGATTATGTGTTATGACCTTTGATAATAATATCCATGTTGAAATTAATTCAGCCAGAGGGAAAGGGCACTTTTTAAATTTACTCCACCATCTTCAAATAATAAAACCCGGTGAAATAACTCATTTAAATCAGGCTCTTAAGAATTTTGCCATGAGATTTTTAAAACCGGGACTGGTTATCATAATATCTGATTTTTTTGACAAAAACGGTTATGAAGAAGGATTAAAATTTCTTCTCTATAAAAAATTTGAACCATTTCTCATACAAATTCTTGCTCCTCAGGAATTGTCACCTGATATGACCGGTAATATAAAATTGATAGACAGGGAAACAAATACTAACAGAGAAATGACTGTAAATCAAACCCTTATAGATATTTATAAGAAAAACTTGAATGGTTATATAGAGAAGCTTTATAATTTTGCTGCCAGCAGAGGATTTCAGCATGTAGTAACATCTACAGACTGTCCTTTTGACACTCTCATAATGAATACTCTCAGAAAAGGAGAACTGGTAAGATGAATTTTATTTATCCCGGAGCTTTTTCTTTTCTTGCTCTTATTCCTCTTATTATACTCTTTTATCTGCTGAAATTACGGCGAAAACCGGTAATTGTATCCAATATTTTTTTATGGGTTCAATCATACAGTGATGCACGGGCTGATAAACCTTTCCAGAAATTAAGGAATAATCTTCTTTTAATACTTCAAATTCTGGCTTTATTGTTGCTTATATTTACCAGAGCCAGACCTTATGTTAATACAAAATTTCAGGGTGGCGACCATATAGCTCTGATTTTAGATAACTCAGCCAGTATGCAATCCACAGACACAGGCAAAACCAGATTTTCCGAAGCTCAAAATAGTGCTCTCAGGCTTATTGAGCAGATGAATACACATGATCAAATGATGATCATAAGTGTAAGTTCCTGTGCCAGGGTAGAATCTACTTTTACTCATAATAAAGGAATATTGAGTAAGACTATAAAAACAATAAAACCATTTGATTGCTCCACCGGTATAAGAGATGCTCTTGTACTGGCATCTGCCAGTCTTAAAAATTATCGTGATGGTAAGATATTTCTTCTCAGTGATGGTGCTTTCCCACAGCTTGAGGATATGGGAGAGATGCCACAGGTAATCTTTATACCGTTTGGAAATAGATGTAATAATACAGGTATAACAAATATAAATTTAAGAAGATCCACTTTTTCTACAGATATAGAAATTATGGTTGAAACATGCAATTTTTCAGATGAAACCAGAGAATTTTCAATGGAACTCTATATTGACGATGAGCTTATTGATGTTCATAAAATCAGTACAGGTAAAGGGGAGAGCCAGTGGGAAATTTTCCATGGAATAAATGCTCAAAAAGGAAAAGTTAATGTAAAACTGGATATTAATGATGACCTGGCTATCGATAATAATGCCTGTGCTATCATTTCTCCTCCATCACTTATGAAAATATTGCTTGTAACCGATGGAAATCCTTTCCTTGAACATCTGTTATCTATTTTGCCTGGACTTCAGATTTTTATATCAACTAAGTCTGATTATTCCTCTGGCAAACCTTATGATCTTGTAATATTTGACGGAGGAGAAGTGCCTGTTATCGGGGAAGGTAATTTTGTTTTTCTGGGAACGAAAATAAATACAGATAATTTTAAGATAAATGGCGAAACGGAAAATCCTCCTGTAATAGCCCGGGATAAAGAGCATCCAGTAATGAGATTTGTCGATTTTTCCGATGTTCATATAGAAAAAGCTTTTAAGATTACTCAGCCTCTATCAGGAAAGGTTTTACTTGAAGCAAAAGATACTCCTCTTATATGCAGTCTTATTGAAGAAAATTTTAAAGCCTTATTTATCGGGTTTACTATTTATAATTCTGACCTTGTATTCAGACCGGCTTTCCCTATTTTATTTTCCAATATAATTCAGTATTTCAATCATATATCTTCCGATATGTCAGAAAATATGGTAAAAACAGGAAATGCAATCAAAATATCGAATTATAATGTGGAAATTATTACACCTGATGGCTCTGAGATGTACATGGATGGGGAAAAAAATTTCTCAGATACATTTAATACCGGTATATATACACTTAAATTTGGAAAAGAAGAAAAGTATATAGCAGTCAATCTTATAGATAGTACGGAATCCAACATAAAACCGGGAAAATCGATTTTGATAGGGAAGACCTGTGTTAATTCTTCAACTATTAATAAGTTAGTCAGAAAAGAATTCTGGAAAATTCTGGCTTTTCTTGTTCTTATATTGTTAACTATCGAGTGGTATATATTTCATAGAAAAGTGACCTGAAAATTTTATATAAGATTTATATAAAAATATAGAAAGGAACTATCATGGGAGAGTTAGAAAAAATACAGGGTACCAGAATAGATATACAGAAACTAGGTAAAAAAATCGGTCTCAGGGGAATGCTTCTGAAAGACATATCTTTCAGTGTTTATCCCGGCGAATTGATAGGAATTCTGGGACCCAGCGGCAGTGGAAAAAGTACATTAATAAAATCTCTCAACGGATATATAAAAGCAGAAGCTGGTAAAATTTATATAAACGGACTTGAATTGTACAGTAATCTGGATAAATTCAAATCCCTTATAGGATATGTTCCGCAGGATGATATTATTCATAAAACCCTGTCTGTATATAAAGCTCTCTATTATACAGCATTACTGAGATTGCCTCCTCAGACAGATAAAAAATATATACAGGCCAGAGTCGAACAAATTTTAAAAATTATTGAACTGGAAGACAGAAAAAAAACTAATATAAGCAGGTTGAGCGGCGGACAGAGGAAAAGAGTGAGCATAGGTGTTGAACTTATTACAAAACCTCCTCTCCTTTTTCTGGACGAGCCAACTGCAGGACTGGATCCGAGCCTTGAATGTAAAATGATGAAACTCTTTAGAAATCTTGCAAATGAAGGACGTACCGTTTTACTTTCAACCCATATAATGGAAAGTGTGGGTTATTTGGATTTAATCGTTATACTGGTGAGAGGCAGACTTGCCTATTTCGGACCCCCTGATTATGCCCTGAAATATTTTCAGGTACCAAGATTCCTTGAAATATATGAAAAACTTGAAGAAGCGGACGGAGAAACATGGGCAAATAGTTATCAAAATTCCGGATTATATGATAAAATGGTTCTTGGAAGACAAATACCCCAGAAATAAGGAGGGAACATAATGAGTATAAAATTCGGTAATCTTTTTGATACAAGACAGATTTCTGTTCTTTCTGAAAGATATCTTGATGTAATACTCGGTGATATAAAAAATACATTAATACTGTTTTTACAGTCACCTATTATTGCAACACTGATAGTACTGGCATGGAAGAATACCGATGCAGATAAAACTCTTTATTTTGTAATATGCCTTACTTCCGTATGGTTCGGCTGTATAAATTCATGCCGGGAAATTGTAAAGGAAAGGCCTGTTTATCAAAGAGAAGTAATGGTAAATCTTTCTACCGGTTCCTATGTACTATCAAAAATGCTTGTCCTTGGCGTATTAAGCTTTATTCAGTGTTTAATTTTACTTATAATAGTGGATCAATATGTAGGACTGCCGGGAAATAAGTTGATGCTTTTTATATCCTTATTTATGTGTTCACTTGGCGGAACATCACTTGGTTTGTTACTTTCATCTGTTGTCGGAAATGAAGATAAAGCTGTTGCCCTTGTTCCATTATTGATTATTCCTCAGATACTCTTTTCAGAAATCCTTATACCATCGGATTTACATCAGGGTATTACCATATGGATAGAGAAAATGATGCTTGTTAAATGGGGTTTTGAAAGTATGAAGCAGATAACTGCTGCAACAATAAATTATGGTATTATCGTTCAGGATATTTGTATTCTTTTATTATTTACCATGGCATTTTTAATTATATCTATTATATCAATGAAGATTTCAGAGTGAGGGGTGTAACTTTATGAAAAAACTTGGTATTTTAATATTTCTTTTAATAATAATAGCTGCTGTAGTTTTTGTTGCAGGCTCAAGATACAGTATTAAACTGGGTAATATTAATCTTGCAATAAATCAGGATAAAGATATCCTGGCCGGTAAAATTACAAGTTTTCTTGAAGATGTTGAATTTAAAGATTTTAAAAAAGCTGCAACATATCATAATGAAGAAGATCAAAAAAATGCAAATATACCCAGATTAATTGAAGAGAAATTTTTGGTAAAACCGGAATTTCTGGATATAATAAAATACGAAATTAAAGAAATAGAAATTGATAGCAGTGGAAAGAGATCAAAAGTAAAAACGAGAACAATTTTTAAAGTTCTTAATACAGGTGAAGTTAAAGATATGGAAATGATTTTTTATTTTCAAAAAGCCGATGACGGTAAATGGTACATGCAGTTAAAATCATCTTTATAAATATGGTTGATTATAATAAATTATGGTTGAAGAGAATTGTTTTGTTTTATTTTGTACAAAATGTCGTTAAATATTGATTTAACGACATTTTGTATATTTTATTATAGTCTTCCCCCGGTTAAAATTATTATGGTACAGGGAGTTTACTTATGAATAATATAGAAAAAAAACGTGGTTATTATATCAAAGATTTTCTTCTTTATATGACTGTTCAAAAAAATCTGGCATCAAGGACAATTAAAGCATATGAACATGATTTAACAAAATTTTTTGAATTTCTTTCTCCTTATCTGGAAAAGGAATTAACTCTTTCGGAAATAGATCACAGAACTGTTCTGGAATTTCTGTCTTATTTAAAGCTGGATAGAAAGAATAATGCCAGAAGTTTAAACAGGAAAATTTCCGCCATAAAATCCTATTTTAATTATCTGGAAAAAGAAGGTTTTATAGAACATTCTCCGCTGAATAAAATAGAATCTCTTAAACCTCCGAGTCGATTACCTAAAGCACTTGAAATGAATGAAGTTGATGTACTTATAAACAGTGTTGATACATCTCCTCGTGAAACGGAAAATGAAATATTCAGAAAAACACGGGATAAAGCCATCATGGAATTATTTTATGCCACAGGCCTTCGTATAAGTGAACTTGCTTCACTTAAACTGTTGCAGATAAATTTCGATACTGCTTCTGCAAGGGTTATAGGAAAAGGAAATAAAGAAAGGATTGTTTTTATTAATAATGTAGCCCTTGATGCCGTAAAGGAATACATGCTTGTAAGACCGAAAGATACAGAAGTAGAAAACCTTTTTATAAGTCAGAAAGGTGGTGCCATGACAGTAAGAGCCATACAGCATATGTTTTCCAAATATGTAAAAAAATCCGCTATTCCCTGGTCTTCTCCTCATGCAATGAGACATTCCTTTGCCACTCACATGCTGGAAGGAGGGGCAGATCTGGTAACGATAAAAGAATTACTCGGCCATGCAAGTCTTGCAACCACTCAGATATATCTGGATGTATCCAGAAAAAGGTTGGAGCATGTTTACAAAGAGGCCCATCCCAGAGCAAAAGAGGATATTTCTGAGATAACAGAATTTTCCGGTGAAGCATTAAAAAATTTAAATAATGAGTGATAAAATAATTTTATTTTTACTTCTTTCGAATGGATTAAAATGAAGGTATTTGCGACTTATAAATAAATATATACGAGGAGGGAAATATATGAAATTTTTTCTGATTTTTATAATCGTTATGTTAATTTTTATACCATCTATAATATGTATTTCATCAGAGCCAGACTCTTCCCCATCTCCCGGATCTGAAATTAAAAAGCCTGTCGCAGGTAAAATCAAAAACGGGATGCAGTTAAGTATATCTGCAAGAGAAATAAAAAAAGACAGTAGTGGAAATATTATTTCTGTAACAGTAGAAGCAGAACTTAAAAATGTGTCAAAAAATAATGTAACTATGATAGTAAGTCACTGCAATCCTGATCATTTTTATGAGGCTTCTATTAACGGAATGAATTTTATATCACCAATTTTGATTATCCACTGTGCCTACTGCGGTTATGAAAAAATATTTAAGCCAGGTGATTCTGTTATCTCTGTACTTGAAATTAAATCACAGGGACAAAATATTGAAACTATATCTTTGAGATATCCTTTGAACAAAGATTATATAGAGTCAGGAAGATTAATTTTTTAAGTACCGCACCAGGTAAATTAGTAACCAAAAAATATGGAACACGCTCCTGTCCCTGGCCGGGCTCTGGAGGAAAAGATATGCCGTATTAAAAGAGAGTTATAAATTATATAGACGCAAAATATTAACAGTCTGCAAAACCAGTTTGCCACGCAACAGGATCATATCTTTTCCGGAAGAGTCCGGCCAGGGACAGGTTTTAGAAATGAATACTGACTTATCTGGAGCGGTACCAAGATATCCTTCCATAACACGTTACGCATTACGATATAGGCTTGATATATTATACGATATATGTTAAAATTGAAATATATAAAAAAAATTAATAAAATTATAAAACTTGCCAATAGAAGTAATTATAATTTTATAGAGAGCAGGTTTGTTTATGAGAGGTCCCAAACTATGGAAGGAATCTTTCGAGATAGAAAAGATAGAATTTGACGAAGGAAGAAAATATTATGATAAATATTTAGAAGATAATCCGGGTAATATAGAATCCTGGATTTATAAGGGAGATACGTTTTTTCAGGAGAATAATTATGAAGAAGCATTAAAATGTTATACTATGGTATTAACTATTGAACCAAACTGTACAGATGGAAAAGAAAAGTATAAAAAGGCCATTGAAAAATATACATGCAATCCTGCTATGTCTTTAATACCTGAAGGTAGTTTTCTTATGGGAAGTAATAATGGATATGCAAATGAAAAGCCTGTACATAATGTGCAGCTAAGTTCTTTTTATATGAGTAAATATGAAATAACCAATGGAGAATACTGTATATTTTTGAATTCTCAGGGAAATCAGACATCGGGAAAACATACATGGGTAAATATAGTTAACAGTAATTATTGTGGATTAATTTCTGCACAGGGGACTGAAAAATTTCAGGTAAAAGAAGGTTATGAAACCCGTCCTGTAGTATATGTAAACTGGTACGGAGCCGTAGCATATTGCAACTGGTTGAATGAATTACAGGGTTTGAAAAAAGAGTCAGAAGATTATCTTCATATAGCAAAAAAAGGTTATCGTCTTCCTACTGAAGCTGAATGGGAGTATGCCTGTCGTGCAGGTTCGGATACTGATTATTACTGGGGAAATACTATGGATGATAATTATTGTTGCTGTAATGATTGTGCAAAAAATCACCAGGATGTATATGCGAAATTACCCAATAAATTCGACCTTTATGGTTTAAGCGGCAATATCTGGGAATGGTGCTGGGACTGGTATGGAGAGTATACTTATTCTTCTCAAATTAATCCTGAAGGGCCGTCTACAGGAACCAGTAAAGTAAGACGTGGCGGTAGCTGGTGCAGTACGGCAGACTTGTGTCGTTCAGCTTTTCGCAGCAGTGCTTCTCCGGGTGTCCATGGATTCGGCATGGGATTTCGTATTGTAAGAACATAAAAGTTTAAAAAGGAGGAGCTCTATGAAAAAAACGATTCTAGTAATGAGTTTAATTTCGCTATTATTTATTTTTATTCCAGCCTGTAGCCAGAAAACAAATCCTCAGACTACTCCGACACCTTCTACGTCTACTTCATTAAAACCACTTGATAGTGGCAGACGGACAGCTGTAGAAATGACTTTAAGTCAGGATCCGGAACTTGCTTCCTTTAAATTGAAGGTAGAAGTAGTTAATTATGATGTTACATTAAAAGGACAGGTTGAAACAGAGGAGCAAAAATTGAGGGCAGAAAAGCTTGCTTATACAGTAAAGGACGTTAAAACAGTAATTAATCATATACAGATATCTCCCTAAATTTTAACTGTAACTCTGTTATAGATTTCGTCCATTTCAATAGCTTTAAAATTCATATCTACAGGAACAGGAAGAATTTTTGTAGTATCAACTATAAAAGCTGTTCCTTCATGTTTTATGAATTTTAAAGCTAATTTTTTTGACATAATATCCATTACAAAAGATAAACCAAAACCTGGGACAGGTATAAAATTAAGAACCTGAACCTTTTCTACATTTATTTTAATTTTCTGTCTGTCTTCCAGTAAATAAATACCTATAACAGTTAAAAAAGGAACTGTTAATATTTTTTTTCCTTTACCTGTTACATGGAGTTTTCCGTTTTTTACATTTACCTGCACTTCCTGTATTTCAGGTATGTCCAGCAGTTCTCTGTGATGGGTAAGGAGGCGATTTACGGTAGTCATAGAAAAATGAGCTACCATGTTACATATTTGAGTTGGACAATCTTTAATTTTATTTATAATAGAAAGAGGTTTTTTAAATTCATATTGAATTGAAGGCACCAGTATTTCCACATATTCGACCTTCATAGCATCTTTTACTTCGAAATTTTCAACTTCTATTTTTATATTATCTGCTCTGACACTCTCTTCATCTGGAATTATATTATTTGCAAAAAATTTGTATTTTCCAATAGAAATATTTGTAAGATTATTTAATATGATATTTAATTTATTAAAAAGTTTTGAATTAATCATTTTAAAAATATTTCTTATAAATTATTTAGATAAATTCTTTATACATTCTACAGCTTATTACATTCTACAGCTTATTTCTAACTCCTTTTTTTTATAAAATACTCTTTTCAATCTGTCAAGTAAATATAAAAAAGAGGCTTTTTTTATATTTACTTGACAGGAGGCCTATCCCCTGTTACAATCACATTATGATAGCAGGATATATAAGGGTTTCCACACTGGATCAGGTTGAATATGGCAGAGGTCTGGAGATACAGAAAGAAGCAATACTGGATTACTGCAAAAAAAACGGATTGAAATTAGATAAATTTTATGAAGAGCAGGGTGTTTCAGGAGGACTTGACAGAAGACCTGCTCTGGCAGAACTTCAGTCTGACGTATCGTCAGGGCTTATAGATACCATAATAATAACAAGACTGGATAGACTGGCAAGAAATCTTCTTGTACAGGAAAGTATCCTCGGAGATTTCCAGGAGAAAGGCGCTTCTGTAATCTCAATAGACGAGCCTGACATACTGAGCATAGACCCGTCCAGAATCCTTCTCAGACAGATGAAAGGCGCCATAAACCAGTATGAGAAAGCTATGATTGTAATAAGAATGAAATCGGGAAGAACTAAAAAAGCGAAAGACGGCGGTTACGGAGGAGGTGCTCCCCCGCTGGGTTATATAACAAAAAGAGATACGGGAAAATCTCCCAGTTACCTTGCCGTTCAGGACACAGAGGCATCTACAGTGGAGCTTATTTATGAGCTGAGACATAAGGGAAAAACACTGAAAGAAATATCAGATTACTTAAATGAAAATAACTATAAAACAAAAAGGAATGGAACATGGCACGGATGCACAGTAAAATATATCCTTGAAAATAGTCTTTATAAAGGTTTTGTAGATTATTCCGCCATACATACAGAAGGTATTCATGAACCTCTCATCGATCGAAATTTTATTATACCTTCTAAAGACACCTTACAGGCAGAAATTTTTATAGTTTTTGAAAAAAATAAAGGAGCCTCGTTCAGGCAGATAGCGGATAAACTCAATCTCAACCATATCCCCACCAGAAGAGGCGGTAAATGGAAAGCAGGTACAGTCAAGTACCTTTGGGATAAAAGAATTTCTTCTGAAAACAATTTTTAAGATTTTTTACCAATCATTAAAAAATTGTCCCTGTAAAATTATTGTTTTGCAATGTTTTAGTAGTAATAATAATTAATAATTAATTAATTAATAATAATACTTAATAATACTTAATAATATAAAAATAATATATTCACCTCGGTAATAGATGAAGGTGTTGGGTTCTGGGTTTTGAATATTCTATTCTTAACCCTATCACTCAACACCAGAAACTGAGAGATTTAATTGATTTTCATTTGTAAACACAATTTCACTATTGAACACAATCTATTGTTAAATAGTTAAATATGATTTTTCTGTGTATAATATGTTTGCTTTAAACTTACTAATCGTGGTTATAATAATTGATTACCGGAGCAGTTTATTTTTTTATATAGATTATCATTTTATACAACACAAATTCTTAAAACTTCGTCTATAGTAGTGATTCCTTCTATGGCTTTTTTCAGGCCATCATGTTTCATAGATGCTTCTCCCCTGTTTCTGAAGAATTTTACCAGATCGGCACAGGAAGGTTTCATGGAAATTTCACTTTTTAATTCATCGTCTATTACTATGACTTCATGTAATGCCGTTCTCTTTTTGTAGCCGGTGTTACGGCAAGCCTCACAACCTTTTCCTTTATATAAAACCATATTTTCTCTATAAAGGTTTTCTTCTTTCAACATATTAACAAGTCCTTCAGGCACGGGAATTTCTTCTTTACAGTCAGGGCAGATTTGCCTTATCAATCTCTGTGATATGATGCCTTTCATGGCAGATGCAAGCAGAAAAGGTTCAAGTCCCATATCAATAAGTCTTGTTAATGCTTCTGCACTATCAGCGGCATGGAGAACACTTATTACTACATGTCCTGTAAGAGCTGTTTCCAGGAGTATTTTAGCTGACACGTTATCTCTTATTTCTCCGCAGTAAATAACATCGGGGTCCTGCCTTAAGAATGCTCTGAGTGCTCCCGTGAAGGTAAGTCCTTCTTTTTCATTTAACTGTGTATGAATAACATTGTCAATCAAATATTCTACCGGATCTTCTATTGTGAGAATATTAATCCCCGGATTTGCCATTTCTTTAAGTCCGGCATATGCTGTTGTTGTCTTTCCGCACCCGGTGGGACCGTTAATTATAATAAGTCCGAAAGGACTATTCAGTAAATCTTTATATTTCTTTAAATTTTCTTCATTAAAACCAAGTTTTTCCAGATCAAGAGTTATGTTTGCCTTATCAAGGATTCTCATTACTATGTTTTCTCCGTAAAAGGTCGGAAGGGTAGAAACTCTGATGTCCAGGTATCTATTTCCGAATTCATGGTTTATTTTCCCATCCTGAGGTTTTGACAGAATATCGCTGTTTAATGAAGCTCTTTCTTTAATTTTTTTTACCAGTGGATTATAAAGCAGGGAGGATAGTGATGATATATCCCTCATTGTTCCGTCAATTCTGTAGCGAATTTTTAAGGCATGTTTTAAAGGATTCAGGTGTATATCACTTGCCCTTTCGGAACATGCATCTTGTATGATGAAGTTCAACAGTTCATTTAGTTTGATCTCGTCATGTTCATCGATTTCAATATCAAATTTTTCTTTCATTGTTATGCTCCTTTCATTTTTTATTTATTTGAATTATTGTCTTTTGACTTTATTCTTTCCCTGAAAAATTCTATAGCTTTTTCCAGCTCTTTTCTGAATTCTTCCTGTTCTTTACTCTGTCCCTTTAGAAAGGAAATCAGATCTTTACGGTAAAAACGCCACTGCCCTCCTGCCTTGAAGCCAGTTATCGTTCCCTCGTTCAGCCAGCGATAAAGGGTGGGCTTGCTTGTATTTAAAAATTCCGCAGCCTGGCTGATGTCCATTATATCGGTAAGACTTCTTCCCTCTTCCCGGAATATTTCACCTATCTCTTCTTTCATGTTTATTTATCACCTCTTTTTTATTATTATATTTAATTAAAATTTATTAAATTTAATTATTTTATATCATATATTATTAAAAATGTCAATATATATTTTATTATAATTATTTAAATGTTGCAGTTTAGATTTTTTTCGGAGGAGCACCAGGCAGACAGACTGTATTTACATATTATTCAAATTATTCATTTACATGAAAGCAATTATGTCAAGTAATATACCGGGAGTTCCTGAAGTAAGATCTAAAAATCCGATTTTCCCTATTCATCTCCCTCTAAGTACCGCTCCAAATAAGTTAGTACCCATATTAAAACCTGTCCCTGGCCGGA
>CAYSLJ010000073.1:0-4139 GCA_964431735.1 uncultured Synergistia bacterium
TTATTTCAGAGCTAAATCTTCATGATAATAAATTCAGAGATTTTATAACATTACCGCAGAATGCCGGCCCTGTGACCTATTCTCCGAAGAAACAGACCCTTTACTGTTACAGCCCTTCGAATTCTGTACTTTATGAGATAGATATAAATAAAGCAAATATTTTGAGAGAAAAGAAATTAATTCATGGCATTTCCTCTATCATGATGTCTCCTGATGAAAATTTTCTTTATGTGTTTAATGAGATGAAACGTAATCTTTATTTTATCAGAATAGAAGATTTTAAAGAAGGAAGAAGTCCTGCGAAAATTCATATGCCTCCATCCCGTGCATCTATCTCACTTGATGGAGACAGAATTTTTATAACATGTGAAAAAGAGGAAAGTGTAATTATTTTTGATACAGAGAATTTTGTAGTAAAAAATGTGTTTACCTTTAAAGGACAGAGGCCTAAAGACGTTACAGGAAATAAAGATAAAGTTTTTATATGTCTTTCTGCTAAAAATAAAATTGCAGTTATAGATATGAATTCCGGTAATATATCAAAAGAATTACCTGTGAACGGTGAACCGGTAAATGTGTTTTTAAATCCAAAAGAACCTGAAAAGGTATATGTTCTTACCGGTAAACCCGGTTCTATAATAATTTTTGACATAAAATACGAAAATATTGGGAATATTTCTATTCCGCAGAAGTTTACAGGATTTGATGTCAGACAAGCTGTATTTCATAATGGAAAATTTTATATAATAGGAGAAAATACTTATATAAAAGGGTCTCCTATGGGTATATATGATATTTCTTCAGGAAATTTAACTGGAATAAATAATAATTTTGTATTTAATTTTATGGTTTTCGCAAATTTAAATACTAATTGAACTTTTTTTTATACTAAAGTTTATTTTTATTGAAAAAAAATTGCTTGATTTTAATTTTTATTTGTGATATAATTTATAAAAGATTAGAGGGGTTTTACTGGTGAATATTAGTTTATTTAAACGCGGTATGACATTACTTGAAGTAATGATGTCTCTTACTATATTTGTAATGTTGCTTGGATTGATAACATATATATATACAGTTTCTTCCAAAAGCTGGCTTAAAGTAAGACAGCAGATAGATGTTAAAGATAACGCTCAGATTACGATGGTTAGAATAATGAGAGAAATAAGAGGCAGTGCAAGAAAGAGTGTAACTATAATTTCATATCCCAATACAGCCGATCCTAACTGTCAGGCTATATCTTTTCTGTCATCTTATGATGATACTTCTCATATTTCTGATTACGATACAACTTCGGGGAAGATGGTATGGACTAAATATGTGTTATTTTATCTTAAAGATGATGAGAATGTTGTCACTCCCGGGTATTACCAGCTTATGAGACGGGAAATTGATGTCAGTAATATACCAAATTATTCTACAACTGTTATTACCAATATGCCCTTTCCTCCTACATCTATGACAGGTAATACTAAAGAAATGTATGAGTATATTGAAATGGTCAAAAATACCTATGTCAGTACTCCTACAACTGTGAGCAGAAATATAACCAGACTCAATTTTACAAGAATCGGGTCGAAAATTGAAATAACCGTAAATACGGGGAAACCGTTGAAACCGAACAGTGCTTCAAGCCCTGCAAGTCCTGAAAAGGTTAATCTTACAGGTATTGTAGTATTGCGAAATAGTAATTAAATTAAGGAGGTAATTTTTATGAAACTATTCATCAGGTCATTCAGAAAAAATATTAAAACCAGAGGCTTTGCTCTTGTTACTGTACTTCTTCTGACTTCCCTTCTTCTTATAATGATGCTTGCCCTTATTTCACTCACTTCTCATACCCTTTACAGGACAACTGCCGATGTGGAGAGAAATTCTATCGTTCCTTTAGCGGAAGCTGCAATTAATGAAGCATTAATGAATTTGAATTCTGATACTGCATGGGGAACAGATGGAAGTAAGAAACTGATATTCTGCCGGAATCAGAGTGCAAAAATTGCAGGATTTAAGAATGAATTTTCAAACAGTGATACAAATAATGATATCAGTTATGAAAATGATGGTTTTTTCTATATAACCTTTGATAAGAACGATTCTGCTTTTTCAGGCACTAAATATTATTCTGTTAACAGGCTTGAAGATCCGAATACAAATACTGTTTATTCGTGGCGTGGAAAACCAGTTAAGAAAGGAACTGCAAGTATTATCGTTACTGTAGCCTTCGGAAATACTGTAAAGCATATTGAAGCAATAATCGCCAAAACATTCGGAGGAGGCACTATGACATGTGGTTCCAGAGGTTCTATGGATATTGATATAGATAATTTTATACTTCAAACAGAAAATGGCGACCTTCCTTTTATTCACTCCAATTTTGACTCTGCTACTGATCCTGGTGTTACCATTAACTCGAAAAATATTTCTATTGTATCGGAAGGCTGTGTCAGTGCTTCATCTACCATTAAGGTTAATAATAAGACTGTTGATCCCAATACCAATCCTTCCTTTATTCCGAAAAGTGCTGTAAAAGCTATTCCAGTGCTTACTGTAAGTGAAATAGAGCAATACCGCGGAATTACTTCATACAAAGCCCTTCCTGCAGGGACCTATAAGGCTTATAATAATAAGCTTTATTATAATTCAGATGATGATACATCTGAAGACATGACGTCTGAGAACTGGAAGGAACTTGATAATAATACTATTAAAAATTACGGCCTTAGCTTTGATGGTAACTCTGTTATTCTTAACAGTGATATTAAAGTAATTAGTGCCAAAGATGAGAGAAGTAAAGATGACAGGAAAAAGAAAGATAGCGATGGCTATGGAAGCACAGGTAATCTTACTATAATAGATACACCGGTTGATTTGAATACTTATACTATATATACATACGGCAGGGAAGACAGAAAATATGAGGATGGTAGATATGACTCAGGAAATCTTACGATAAAATGTTCCAATGCTATTGACGATGTTCTTTATGGTCAGGGTAATATTTACTGTGAAGGAGAACTGTCCTTGACCGGTAAAAGTATAAGCGGAGGAAGTTCTTCTGACCAGGTATGTCTTTATTCCAATGGTGACATAAATGTAAATTGTTATGAAGACACTGTTTTTTACGGTCTTATTTATACATGTGGCGATTTTTTTGTTACAATGGATAGCAAAGGTGCATCGGAAGAGTTTAAAAATGGTACAAAAAGACTGGATAATGGAAGTAAAGATAATAAAAGGTCAAAAGGTGAAGGCAAAGTTAAAAAAGGTGGTAAATATGTAGGCCCTCAGGACGGAGATGAATATAAGAACGATTCTAATGAAGAAACTGTGACCGCTACTAACGAGAATGGCGTCTTTCTTATTAAAGGAACTGTTATAGTGGCAGGTACGGAAGGTGACAGCAACAATCCGGGAGTGCTTAAAATAAAAGAGGCCGATAATACTTACGGTGGTACCTTTGATATTATATATAATGAAAATAGCCTGGATAATCTTGTCTACAGTTATAGTAAAAAAGGAGCGTCAAACTGTGCGTTTGTATACAATATACTTTCGTGGCATGAATTTTAAACAAGGTATGTCTCTTGCAGAAGTTATAATGGCAACTGCTATTTTAGGTGTTGTTATTGTTACAATCATAGGTACCCTTACCACAGGGCTTGAGGCTCTGCAAAAAAGTATAAATTATACTCAGGCCAATATAATAGCTCAGAGGATTATTGAAAATTATAAAGCCAAAGATTATTCTCAGATTGCTTCTGACAGTAACAGTATAGACGGTTTTAATTATAATGTCCGTGTTACTCCAGGATACCTGCCGAGTGATCCCAATCAGTGTTATAAAAAAGTAACAGTACTTGTAGAAAGTAAGGACTATGATAAAGGATCTATTAAAAAGAGGGCTTCTGTAAAAATGGAAACTATTTTTGTTTCTGTTAAATGATATTTCTGTATAAGTATTTTTGATTTTAGATTTTACCGGGGAATTTTGTATCGAAATGGTGCGAAATTCCCCTTTGTAATTTTATTAAAATTACTTTTATAGCCGGTATAAATTTGTTATAATTTTTATATATAAACATTGTGTTGATATTTTATAGATAATTCCTGGTATAGCAATTGCAAGGAGAATATTATGA
>CAYSLJ010000073.1:4239-35138 GCA_964431735.1 uncultured Synergistia bacterium
CCGGCAGTTGAAATTACAGCAGACCCATCATGTGAAAATGAAATTAAATCGGAAGAAAAATCTTCTCAATCTAAAATTGCTAGAAATATTATTACGAAAAGACTTTCAAAAGATAAACTGGAAGAATATTTAGATGGACAGCCTGATGGTAAAAAAAGGAAAATTATAATAAAAAAAATACAGAAGAAATCTGTTGAAATAAAAACTCCTGACATAACCCCTTTATCTATAGAAGAAAAAGTCATAGAAACTGAAGATAATACTCAGGAAACGGAAAAAAGCTATATAGATCTTGCTGTAGATTATGCCCTCCCGTCATCGGAAGGCGGAGATATTAAACATGAAGACCTGGTTACTTCAGACTGGAAAGAGAAAAAAATGTCGTCTTATGTGAAAAAACCTGAAGGCAAACCGGCACTTACACCTTTTGAAGAAGGACATGTTCTGTCTGAAAGATATGAAATTTTAGATAAACTTTCTGAAGATATAAACGGAGTGGTTTATAAGGTAAAGGATCTTAAAGAAACAGATGAGAAAAATGTTGTGAAATCAGTAAAAGAAATACAATATGTCCCCGGTGAAGGTATTTCAGAAGATATTCTACATGATACGTTGAAGAGACTTGAAAAAATGACATCATTTATCACTGATGTAAATCATCCAAATCTTTCGAAAATATATGATTATTTTTCTTTTCTTGAAGAAAATAAAAATGCCAGATTTTTTATAGTAACAGAGTTTATAGAAGGTAATACCCTTGAAGAATTAATGAGAGTCTATTCACAGGATGGAACACCGATACCATTGAAAATAATTTTCAGTATAATGGAAAAACTCTGTGAAGCTCTTTATTATCTTCATAACAAAAAACCTTTCCCTGTAGGTTTCGGTGATTTAAAACCTGCAAATGTTATGATGGCCCTTGACGGTTCCATAAAATTTATAAATTACGGTATAGGAACTTTTTTTGATACGGAAAAAGACGGAACTATGGACAGCCGCGGCACAATAGGATATGCCGCTCCTGAACAGAGAGGAGTGGATTTTACAAATACAAAAGCAGACATTTTTGCTTTAGGTGTAACTGTTTATTATATGCTCACAGGTGTAGATCCTGAAGAACACCCCTATGACTTCAAACCTCTCAGAAAACACAAACGATTTGTTTCAGAAAAGGTTCAGAGATTTATAGACAGGTGTCTTGAAATACACCCTGATAACAGGCCTGACATAAATGCAGTAAAAAAACTAATGGAAAAAATGGATCTCCATGAACTGGATCTTTCTTCGGTAATGAAAAAGAAGGAAGAAGAAATAAAGAAACAGGAAGAAGAAGTAAAGGAACCGCTCACTCAACTTCCTCCTGTCATATCTCAGGAAAAAGTCGAAGAAATCATAACTGATTTCAAAGTGAAAAATCCGTTTATTGCTTCCCGGTACGGTATAATTGCCATAGTATTTATCCTTGCTGTTTCTGCCTGGTCTATTATTGCTTCATCAACATATCTTTCCCGTATGCCGAGAACCGGTAATTTTCTTTATATGACATCAACTCTAAACAATACTGTTACAGAATTAAATCTCCGGAACGGAAATTTCAGAGATTTTATAGAATTACCTTCCAGAGGAGGGGCTGTCTGTTATTCAAAAAAAAATCGCTCTCTCTACAATTTCAGCTCCCCTAATAATACAATTTATGAAATAAATATAGACACAGGGACTATCGTAAAATCAATGAAAGTAGAACAGGGAACATCTTATATATTTCTCTCCGGTTATGAACATATTATTTATATTCTTAATACTGTCACCGGCAGACTCGGGTTTATAAAAACAGAAAATTTTAAAGAAGAGAGAAGTTCTGCACAGGTGGGAAGATGGCCTTCCTTTGCCTCTCTGTCTCCTTCTGGAGACAGGATTTTCATAACAGGAGAAAGAGATGAGACCATAACTGTTTTTGATACTGAATATTTTGTAATAAAACATATGTTAACCTTTACAGGTAATAAACTGAAAGGCGTCGGAGGAGATAAAGGCAGAGCCTATGTGTGTCTTTCAGATACTAACAGGATTGGTGTCGTTGACCTTACTTCAGGTAATACCGTAAAGTATATTCCTGTTAACGGAGATCCATTAAATGTATTATTCTGTTCCGGAGAACCTGATGTGTTTTTTGTTATAACAGGAGTAACCGGTTCTATACAGGCCTTTAATAAAAATACTCTATCTCCTGTTACTGAACAAAAATATACAGGTTTTAAAATTTTAAATGCTATTTCTCCGGGGAACGGAACGATATATATGCTCGGTGAAAGTGACTATGTGAAAAATTCTTCTATAGCTATTTATAATGTTTCTGAGAAGAAACTGGATATTATAAAAAGTAAATTCCCTTTATCTTTTCTTACTTTTGTAACCATGTAATTTTATAAGGAATTTTTATAGATTTTTTGTAATATTTTATTTATATTTAAATTTATTTTTATATGTGATATAATAAAATTAGAATTTTTCAGGAGATAGTGTTTTAAAATGATTAAAATTAATAATTACGGCGTAACAGTTCTGGAATCACTCCTTGCCATTACCATATTTTCCATGCTTTCAGGTGTTATGTTTTATATTTTTTCCGTATCTGCAGGAAGCTGGCTCAAGGTCCGTCAGACTGTGGAGGTAAAGGAAAGTGCCCAGGTAGTTCTTTCAAGAATAGAAAGAGAGCTTCGATGCACTTCTCCCGATAGTATTCAGCTTATGAATCATACTATCTCATCTGTGCCTCTACCGGATGATGTTATATCTTTTCTTTCTGCCTTTAACAGCACTACCGGCAAAACGGAATATGATTCTTCAGGTCATATGGCATGGCAGAAATATGTTATATTCTATCTGGAAGATGATAAGAAATATAAAAAAGATGGCTATTATCAGCTATGGAGCAGAGAAGTTTCTCTGGCAGATTATAAAGGTAATTATCCGAGCCAGCAGATACAATATATGCCCTATCCGCATCTTATATCACCTCCGGGCACTGCTCAGTCTCTTTTAGCATACATAACCATGGCAGAAGATAGCTATACTACAAAGCCAAGGCCTGTAGACAGGAATATTACTTATCTTAATTTTACCCTCGATAATACAGGACTTCAGGGAAAGGTTTATATACACATAAAAACAGGAAAACCTGTAAAGCCTGAGAGTGCTTCAAGTGAAGACAGTCCGGAAAAACTGGACATTAAAGCCTGTATAGGTTTAAGAAATAAATAAGAAAGGGAGATGGTTTTATGGATAAGCTTATGAGAGAAAAAGGTTTTGCTCTTTTAACTGTTATGCTTATGACTGCTGTTATATTGATACTTATGATAAGTCTCGTATCTATTTCATCGCAAACACTTTATCAGGCTACCAGGGGAATGGAAAAGGCTTCTCTTATGCCATATGCCGAGTCTGCTTTAAATGAAGTAATACTTAATATGCAGAAAAATCTTGAATGGGGAACACATAATGAAAAAATTTATATGAAAGTAGGAGGACAGGAACCATCTCTGGCAGGTCTTAAGGATTCTGACCTTCCTTCTGTAAACAGTGCCTTCAGTTTTCAGGGAAAAGCCTGTTATTATGTTTCTTTTGACCCCAATGACAGTGCTTTCTCCGGCACAAAATATATTTCTGTAAATAATCTGAAAGAAAGTTCTCCTGCAGATAACTGGCGTGGAACTGATAAAGTGCCTGCTAACTGTGCAAGCATAATAGTTACTGTAGCAGTGGGGAATACTGTAAGGCATTTTGAAGCTCTTGTTACTATGACAACCTCTGCTTCTTATATGAAAATGGGGGCAAGAGGTGAGGCTAACTTTATAGCAAAGGAATTTTTAGTAGAAAAAAAAGGCGGAAGCAGTAATCCGGAGTTTCATTCAAATCATGGTGGAGGTGCTGATACATCTATTAAATTTACCCTTTCAGATAAAATTGAATTAAAGGATAATGCTGTTTTCAGTGCTACAGGTAAAGTGGTCTCAAATAAATCTCCTTCTGAACCGAATTCTTTTAAACATAATCAGGATGCCCAGGATGTTCCTGTTGTTCCTGTAAAAAAACTTGTGCAGAGTGTTACTGTGGAAACAGCTAAAATACCATGTGGAACTTATGAAAAAGGTTCCGGGCAGGAATTAAAACATACGGCTCCTGATGGTAAAATTACAAATTATCCTAAAGATACATTTGTTGTACCGGGCTTTTTCTGGGAAGGTGAAGGTATAAAATTCTCTAAAAGCCTGGAAGTTGAATTTGATCCCAATAATCCGGATAAAGTGACAGGAAATCTGACTATTTCAGGAAGTATTAAAGAAGTAAAATTTGCTGCTGATGGTATAAGTATATATGCCCCGGGAGATGGAGAGAGAGATTTTGCAGATAATGGTAAATATCTCCATGGAAGTGTTTTTATTAATACTTCAGATGAAGTACTTGTAGGGAAAGGTAATATTTATGCAGAAGGAGATATAACTCTTAAAGGAAAAGAAATGAAAGCAGGTGCAGGAACTGATGATATAGCTCTTTATGCAGGGGGAGATATCAATATAACAGTCAGTGATGAATTAAATTTTAACGGACTGGTTTATACGCTGGGAGATTTTGTATGTGATGCAAAACAGGTTACTATATATGGCGCTATTATGTCTGCCGGAAAAGATCCCAATACTGACCCCAAAGGAGCAGCATGTGATCCAGGTAATATGAGTATAGATGCTGCCGGTGATGCAGTGAAAATTTATTTCGATGATTCAAAATTAAAAGCCATTGCCGGTTCTTCGGGAGGAGGCTCTACAGGTGCTATCAGGTTTCTTTCATGGCATGAATTTTGATATGTTTTATAGAAAAAAAACAGGAATGAGTTTTGCCGAGGTAATATTTGCTATAGGTATAGTTGCATCTGTACTTATAGTTTTAATAGGGGCACTTACAGGAGGCCTCCAGGCCCTTCAGAAAGGAACTGGCTATACTGAAGCAACTGTGATTGCATCCAGGGTAATAGAAGAATACAGAGCACTTGATTATACCGCTATACCTCTTTATGCTCAATCCAGTCCCGATGTGTTTATTGACAGCAGTTTTACCGTATCTACAGTGGTTGAAGAGGTAGTTCATGCTCCGACTTCATATAAATGTAAAAAAGTAATAGTCAATGTAACAAGAGGTGCTGACGGAATAAAGGCAAAATCAATAGATGTTTTGATGGAAACTTTTTTAATTGATAGAAATTAATAACAGGATACCGAAAAATACCTGTTGTTATTAATCGTAATTCTCAGATTGGCCGGCAAATTTTATCCACCTTTTTCAGTAAAAGTGAATTCAGCAGGTAATAAATAAAAATGTCTGTTTACAGTATTTCTATGAAAAAGCTTATTCGTCGCATTATTATTATCTGTCTTATTTTTGAGATTTTTTTAATATTTACAGATATCTTTATCGCTTCCAATATGTTTATACTTATTCCGGTAAAATCATTTCGAAAGATCTTTAATATTACAGGTGAACATTCTCTTGCCAACTTTTTTTCATCCATACAGACCTTTTGTATCGGTATAACACTGTTATGTATCTGTTTCTTTATAAAAGCAGAGAACCAGAAAAAAGGTATTATATGGTTTTTCTACGGCATATTTTTTATGTGTATTGCCATAGACGATGGCATTGCATTTCACGAAAGTATAGGAGATTGGATCAGTTACTGGATAAATACGCACGATTCTCCTGTTGCAGAGTTAATGTCTCTATATCCGTCTTACCGGTGGCATATAACTGTTGGGCCTTTCCTGTTACTTGCAGGTCTTTTTATGCTATATTTTTTATGGCATGAATTAAAAGGCCTTAAGGTGAGAAGAATTTTATTTGTTGCATTGTTATGTGTTATAAGTGCAGAGATGTTAGATTATCTGGATGGTATGGGGAAACCCGTTCTTCTGCTACAGGATCTGTTTCACGTTAATTCTGTTATAATTATTCACCTGATGAGACTTTTTGAGGAATATCTGGAGATGTTATCAATGACATTGCTGTGGTATGTTTTTTTAAATTATCTGTCTCATTCTGCAGATGGAAAAACTATTACTTTTACCGGGGAATAATTTAAGAGCATAGGAAATTTCATTTTTTATGGCCTGAAATAAAGATTTAGATAAAAATTAAGTAAAGGCAGTTTATCTAAATAATTTATTAAAATCTGATGGATTTTTTTAACTGGCAGAAATTATAGTGTAGTTCACAACAAATTACAGATAATCCTCGCGTCACGCGTCACGCGTTACGCGTCACGAAGCACTTAATTTCTAATAAGTTATGAAACTAACTATAATAACAACAGGTCAAAAAACCTGTTGTTATTAATTTTATAATTCTATGCTGTTTTCCCATACTCCGTGAAGGTTACAGTATTCCAGAGCAATAAGGCTCCTGAACTGATCCTTTTTAATACATATATGGGCACATGGTTCCGATACGACAGGTGCAAGGTCTGCACTCAGGAGATGAACCAGCTGGCCGTTTTCCTTTACTCCGTAAAGCTGAATCCATGCAATATGATGTTCCACCGTATTTGGATGTTTTACTTCCTTGCCGACAATAACGGTTATTTCCGTCTCATTACAACCGGCACAGTGTTTCACTTCAATAAAGGGAACATGTTTTTCTTTTCCTTCTTTGTCTGCACCTTTTATTAATTCTCCGAATTTCATATCTATATCGCCTCCCGTTTAAAATGTTATAGTTTAAATTTTACAGCTATGCTTTTTCTATGTCAAGTATTTATAGTGTATTTCATAATTTATTAGAATTTAGGGTTTCGTGACGCGTAACGCGTAACGCGTGACGGGTTTAATCCCTGCGGATCACGGATTACGCTTTACGTATTACGAGGTCATTATGTATTGACAATGCATTTATTTATATGTATTATTTATTCAGAGGTGATAATATATGGTTAGATTAAATATTACTCTTTCTGAAGAAATTTATGAAAAACTTTCCCGGATGGCAGGAGAAAGAAAAAAAAGTTATTATATTTCCAGGGCTTTAGAGGAAAGATTTCAAAGAGAAGAAGAAGCTTTTCTGGAAAAACTCCTTAAAGAAGGATATTCTTCTACAAGAAAAGAGGATAATAATATTAATAAGGAATGGGAGGCTATTACCCTTGAAGACTGGAAGGATTGATTTCCCTCTGAGGGGATCTGTATGGCTCATTTCTCTGGAACCAGTAGTGGGAGCAGAAATAGGCATGACCAGACCTGCTGTGATAATATCAAATGATATTAATAACAGATATTCGGATACAATAACCGTTGTTCCTGTTACTTCAAATACTGATAGAATTTATCCTTTCGAGGTGAAAATTTCCGGCGGTTCCTGTGGCTTAAACCTGGACTCTAAAGTTAAAGCAAATCAGATCAGAACTGTAGATAAGAAAAGACTGGTTAAAATGCTCGGTCTTTTATCTGATGACATACTGGTTCAACTGGAAAATGCAGTGAAAATACATCTATCTTTTAAATAAAAGGAAAAAGATATGCAAGTTCAAGTTGCTGCAATAAATGTGCAATGAGGATAATCACCGCGTATGTAAGCAACTTCTGTTATGGCATATCTTTATTACAAGATATAATAAAAATTACTAAAAGTCAAGTTTTTTGTATATTACATTGAATCTGAAGTCATTATATCCGTAATGATTGATTTCCTGGGTAAATATTTCTATGGAAAAATAATATAAATCAGGTTTTAAAAACCACTGCCTGTCATAATAAAGATGGTCAAGGCCATCGTATTTTTTCTTATATTCCTCTTCACCGAGATTGTCTCTTTTGGCCTTCTCTATATTATCTTTAAAATTAATATCTGCAACATCCAGTATGGCAAGGGCTTTTCTTGCTTTAAATAACATTTTTTTTAATACTGTTTCTGCATAATCATAAGAAGGGAAATAAAAAAAAGCGCTGTTTGAAAGAACTATGTCATATTTTATATCTGTGTCAATATTTATGGCTTCACTGCAGGTGAATTTTCCATCGGCCATAACGGATTTAGCAGTATTTATCAGATTTTCTGAATAATCAATACCTCCGACTTTATGACCTTTTTCATAAAAAGGATATAAAAAGGCACCGCTTCCGCACCCTGTTTCATATATACTGTCAGACCCGGTTATATTGATTTTTTTACTTATAAATTCTGTATAAATCAGCCAGTCTTCACAGGTAATTTTCCCGGTTTCACTGTCAAATCCATCGAGTTTAATAAGTTTCTCCAGATTTATTAAACCTTCTATATGCCTTTGATTCCATATATCTTTCCATTTATTCATAGTTATGTTCCATCTGTATTACCTGTTCCGTCCAGCAATTGAAGGCCCAGGGACAAATGTTTACCGCTCATTTCCGTTCTTTTCGTATTAAACATATATTCCTTTATGCCTTTAACAAGTATTCTGTTTAATTCTGGAGTTCTTACGCTTACTCTGAAATAATTTTTCTCCGATACACCCTGCTTATTTATGACCTTTATGAGTATATTGTATTTTATAAAGAGATATTTTTGAAGTGCTTTAACATGTCCCTTCGGTAATCTGCATAAAAGAAAATTTGTCCCTGACGGGCCTGTTATATAAACAGATGTTTTCTCTAAAGATTTCCTTAAATGTTTTCTGTTTTCCCTGATTTTTCTGATTGAATTATAATAATCATCTTTATATTTACCGATTCTGTCCAGGAAGAATTCTGCAAAAGAATTTATATTCCATACAGGAAGATTTTCTCCGAGTTTTTTTATTATTTCTTTATTACAGGTAATGGCACAGCCAAGCCTTATGCCGGGTATGCCGTATTCTTTCCCGAAGCTTTTGACTATTATTAAATTTTTATAGTTTTTATAAAGTCCTGTAATACTTTCACTCTCTTTTGCAAAATTTATAAATGATTCATCTATTACTATATATTCGACAGATGTTTCCGTAAGAAGTCTTATTATATCTTTTCTGGATATAATTAACCCTGTAGGATTATTCGGATTTACAAGTATAATCTGCCTGACCTGTTCTTTTTCCGCAGTGGCAATTAATCTCTCAATATTTACTGCAAAATTATCATCTTCTGTGGAAAAATAAATTGAATTATATTCTTCCTTTACATATTCTCCGAATGTCGGCAGAGGAACAAGACTTTTTCCGGAGCCAAAACATTTAAATAATTCCTTAATTATCTGGCATGACCCGTTACCTAAAACTACATGTTCTCCTTCAACTTCAAAGGGCAGGATTTTCCTTGCTTTGTCAATGAGTATTCTGTCATTTGACGGATAACAGGCAATAAGGTTTTTTGTGTAATTTTTTATTTCTTCTATAAATTCATCAGAAGGAAAATAATCATTGTAAAGGAGATTAAAATCATGGAATTTATAATTCCAGTAACCTCCGAAAGATTTTGATAAATAATCTATTTTTTCATCAGATGATGAAAAGAGATATCTTGCAATACGCAGGTCTTCCATATCATCTATTTCATACCATGATTTACTCTGTACCTGTCTGGCATATATGTCCTGTTTCCCGATAAAAACAAGGAGTTTTAATATGATCTCATAATAGCTGTTTTTACTCTGTGTTTTCATATATATTTCCAATGTTGGCAGAAATATTTCTCTGAAGAAATTTTTGTTGAAATGATATAAATTTAACGTCTTATAAAGCCCGTTCAGTTTTGCATGTCTTTTCTGGGTAATTATATTTGTTATTCTGTCGTTGGAATCTATTTCAAGGGCTGTTCCTTCCATATAACTTTCGTAGTTATCCACAATGGCTATATTTTTATCTGTATTGAAGAGATCTTCTATGATTATGTGGTCGAAATATACATCACTTTCGAATAAAATCAGATCATGTGTTATAAATTCACCTGCAAGCCACAGAGAATAGATGTTATTTGTTTCTTCGAATATTTCATTTTCTATATAGTTTATATGCAGTTCTTTATATTTACCGGCAAGTCTTTCTATGATATCTTCTTTTTTATATCCCACTACAATATGAATTTTATTTATCTGTTCACTGTAAGGTATGAGACTGTCCAGAATATTTTCTATTATGGCTCTGTTATTCACCTCAACAAGGCATTTAGGCATTTCCATTGTATAGGGGAGAAGCCTTTTACCTATACCTGCAGCAAGGATTACTATGTCTTTTTTCATGGTTTTACTCCTTTATGTAAGAATCGTAACGCGTAACGCGTAACGCGTCACGCGTTACGCGGGTAGAATTATTACTACTGTGACAGTCGTTATTTATGTTCTCATTAGTAATGTGGCTGTATTTATATCATACGCATTACGCATTACGCATTACGCATTACGCATTACGATTCTTTAAAAATTCCGACAAAGCTTTATCTATGACTTTTATTGTTTCTTCTTTACTGAAATTGGTTTTATAGAATATTTTTTTTGCAGAGGCAGGGTACATTGCTTTTTTCAGTGCCATATCCAGTTCTGAAATATGAGACATTTTAACAGAATCATCCATGACAGGTGCAAAGAGGTGTGATGAAAGTTCAAGTAATTTAATCTTTTCCCATGACAGGTCTTTACCTTTAATGAAGATCACTTTTTTCTTCATATAAAGACCTTCCGTAAGAGGTGTCCCGTTACTTCCTATGACTACTTCGCTGGATTTTAATTTTTCAATCTTTTCCTCTGTTTTTTTAAGGAGAATAATGTTTTTGTTTTCTTTAAAGGCCCTGTCTAGTTTATCGAAATACAGTGAAAATGCTCCCGGATGGAGGCTTACATAACAGGTATATTCAGGTGATATATGTTCCAGGATTTCTACTGATAGCTCCATTTCTCCCCAGTCTGCCCAGTAGGAAGGGCACAGATAAATCTGATTTTTATTTACAGTACTTTCCCTGTAATATTCCAGTGCTTTTAAATATCCCACTTTTTTGATTTTTTTTTCTGTTTCCCTTCCTCCCCGTTTATATTCCTCTTCTTCCATGGGGTTTGTAGGCCATAACTGGGCAAAATCTCTCAAAGTCTTCAGTCTTATTTCAGTATTGGGACTGTATGTAAACCATCGTTTGGGAGAACATCCGTGTTCTATAAATATTTGCTTTATATCAAGTTTATTGAACATGGTATGTATGTCTATATGGGTAAGATCTGCCCAGAATGCTATATTTATCTGATTTTTCTTCTTAAGTTTTCCCATTTCCTCCCGCAGTTCCTCATCTTTTTTATTCAGGTGAATAAATTCTCCTCCGTAGTTATTCCTGAGAAAATCATACTGAGAATAGAGATATTCTTCTCTACCTGCAGGCAGTATATAGGTGATGTGATATTTCATTATAATCGCTATCAGCTTTCAGCTTTCAGCCGTCAGCTTTTATTCTCCTGTTCATTGATGATATCCGTCACGCGTTACGCGTTACGATTTTATTAATTGAATGGACAGATTACCTTTGAGTTCTTTAACTCCTTTCGGAGAGGTGTTTTCCGTGTGGGTAATATCGAGACTGTTGTTTGAATCAGTATTTTCCAGACTTTTTCCTACATAGAATAAAGGTGGATTATATTCGCTGGAATTAAGAGTATTTCCAGTAGATTTTATTTTGCCGGGAACTTCAGGAAATTTATCTATGATATATTTATCCCCTTCTTTTTTTCCGGTAAAAGTAAATTCATATTCAGTTTTGTCCCACGAGAATCCTATTTTTGTTCCGTCTTCGAAAGATAGTTCTGCCACATCTTTTTTCGGAATTAAAATTTTGCCTTTCCCTGAAAGTGTGTTGTCTTTATATACTTCCATAGATACTTCTTTAAATTCCATATCCCAGTTCATTTTTACAGGGAAATCTTCGAGAAGCATTTCATATTTGCCATTTCCGCTGCCTGTCCATGTTTCTATTTTTTCCTTAACCTCTGCCACTGCAGCAGGTGCAACTTCCGGTGTCTTCTCTTCTGTTACAGCAGCAGTTTTTTCTGCTACCGGAGACGGACTGGCAGGCTCTTCTGCCTTCTTCTGACAACCAGTAGATAAAGCAATGATTAATATTAACAGTAACGGTAGTAATTTTTTCATAATTTTTTCCTCCCATTAATTTTTTTAAGAATATTCGTTAACGTATATTCTTTTTCCTTCCCAATTATTATATCACAGGTTTTTTGCAGGAGAGGCATTATTTTCATTAAAATTATCAGTCTATTCTGATACAGGTATTTCGATTTTTTTGAAGAATTTATTATATCACTTCATACTGACCCTCGCGTCACGCGTCACGCGTCACGCGTCACGAAAAAATATGAACAAAACATATGCCCAGGTTATAACAGATATTGATTTAAAGGAAAATTCCCATTCCTATACTTATCTTGTGCCAGATGACATGATTGATACAGTATGTCCCGGCATGACCGTTCTTGTTCCTTTCGGCAGGAGAAATGTTATAGGTTATGTAATAGAAATTTCCTCTTTCTGCAATCATGAAGGTTCATATCAAATAAAACCTCTGTTAAAGGTTTTCAGGGATGAAGTATGGATAAACGAGGAACTTCTTTCTCTTGCCAGGTGGATGTCAGATTATTATATGTGTTCCCTTACCTCTGTTCTTAAATGTATATTCCCCTGCGGAATAAGAAGAAAAAAAGATGTTAAAATAACAGTTAATAAGGGGGCAGAACATTTTACAAATTCCATTAAATCAAAGGAATTACTCCCGGTGTTTCAGATTATTCTCACATATAAAACTCTGTCTTTATCTGAACTTTCAGGCCATACAAAAATTCCTCATGAAGAACTTAAAGGATTTTTAAACACTCTTAAAAAGTCGGGTCATATAACGTTGAGTGAAAATTATCTGCCTCCGGCAATGAAAGCTAAAATGATTCATCTGGTGAGCCTTAATACGGAAGACTCTGTCATAGAAAAACTGGAAAAATCAAAAAGGACTAAAAATCAAGCTTTCATACTTAAATTTCTTAAAGACCATAACAATAGATTTACCCTTACGGAAGTGGCTGAAAAAACTGACATGAGTCTTTCTACTGTAAGAACTTTAAAGGAAAAAGGTTATATTGCCCTTAAGGAAGTTGAAGTAAAACGAAATCCTGTTACAGAAGGAGTTATTTCGGAGACAAATAATTTTATCCTTACGGAAGAACAGAAGAAAGCTCTTTCGGCTATATCTGTGAGTCTTAAAGAGAAAAGATATGAGCCATGTCTGCTCTACGGTATAACGGGAAGCGGTAAAACAGAGGTTTATCTTCAATCTATTTCATACTGTCTTTCTCTTGGCCGTCAGGCCATTATGTTAGTTCCTGAAATTTCCCTCACACCTCAGACGGTGGAAAGATTTTACAATCGTTTCGGAGATAAGGTGGCTTTACTTCACAGTAAATTGTCGGAAGGAGAAAGATATGATGAGTGGAGAAGGCTCAGAGACGGTGAAGCATTTGTTGCCATTGGTACAAGATCCGCCCTTTTTGCCCCCGTTCCCGAAGTGGGTCTTATTGTTATAGATGAAGAACATGAAAATTCATATAAACAGGACTCTATTCCCAGGTATCATGCAAGAGAAGTGGCTTTGGAAAGGGCAAAACTTACAGGTTCTGTTGTCATACTGGGCAGTGCCACACCTTCAATAGAAACTTTTTATATGGCACAGGAAAATAAAATAAGGCTCTTTTCGTTGCCCTTCCGTGTGGAACAGAGAAAATTGCCATCTGTTGAGATTGTAAATATGAGTGAAGAACTTAAAGAGGGTAATAAAACTATTTTCAGTTATTCCCTTCAGAGAGCTATATGGGAATGTCTTCAGAAAAATGAAAAGATAATGCTTTTCCTGAACAGGAGGGGATATTCTTCTTTCATACTCTGTCGTGATTGCGGCCATGTTCTGAAATGTAAATTCTGTGCCGTTTCTCTTAATTACCATAGTGACAGAAGAACTCTTACATGTCATTACTGTAATTATGAGGAATTACTGCCTCAAAGCTGTCCTTCATGTAAGAGCAGACGTATTAAATACTTCGGTGTCGGCACACAGAAGGTTGAAGGTGAAGTAAACAAATTTTTTCCCGATGCAAAAACCATAAGAATGGACAGTGACACAACTGTAAAGAAGGGATCTCATAAATTATTACTGGAAAGATTTTTAAAAGAAGACAGAACTATTTTAATAGGTACACAGATGATTGCAAAAGGACTGGATTTCCCTGAAGTAACTCTTGTAGGCATAATAACTGCCGATACTGCAATCAATCTTCCTGACTTCCGGGCATCGGAAAGAACTTTTCAGCTTCTCACACAGGTTTCCGGAAGGGCCGGCAGGGGAGAACTTCCGGGAAGAGTCATTCTTCAGACATATGCTCCCGAACATGCCGGTGTCGTTGCCGCCGGTAAACATGATTTTCAGTCCTTTTATGAGAAAGAAATACTGGAAAGAAAGGAACTGGGATACCCTCCTTTTGAAACTATAATAAGAGTACTTTTTACAGGTAAAGATGAAAGAACTGTGAGAATGGCTTCTGAAGATATGGCTCTGTGTCTGAGAAAATTACTGATTTCGTCTGATGGACTTGTCCTTGGCCCTTCAGAAGCACCTCTTGCAAAGATTAAAGATATGTACAGATGGCATTTTCTCTTAAAGGGCGAAAATTCCGATGTACTTCGTAATATACTGAGAAAAACATTCAGTAATATTTCTCTTAATCACAGTGTGAGAGTTTCCGTAGATGTAAATCCTGCAGGAATGATGTAATCGTGATGCGTGATGCGTAATGCGTGTTTTTATCGGTACAGGGCGAACATAGTTTGCTACTTACTATAATCTTAAGGTATCCTTTCACTTTTCACCACTCACCACTCACTTTTTTCCTGTTGCTATTATTTTCCAAATTTATTATAATATAATTACTGACCTGAGCATAAGCATTTAATAAACCTTTTCCTCCCGTCACGCGTTACGCGTCACGAGAGCATATATGTATTATTTATGCTTACCTCAATAAACAAAAATAGAGGAGGTGTTTTATTTGGGTTTGATTCTATCTTTAGAAGAAGAAGGACTTGCCGCTAAATGGCTTATTATTATAGGAATAGCTATAATATTGATTTCAGTAATTACAGAATGTGTCCTTTTTTTCCTGCAGGGTGGAATGAGCCTTGGTGTAAGACTTGATTTTCCATCAATGGTATGGTATTTCGGACTATTTCTGATTTTTATAGGTATTTTATTATTTGTTAAAAATATTCTTCTCCCTCCCTCTGAAAAAAGAAAAGTAGAAGAAAATTTTAAAGTTAAATTATTGATTTTTTTGGGTGTTCTCTGTCTTATTTTTACCATAGTGGCAAGATTTTTCCTTATGAGTCTCGGTGGCATTATGTGTTATTCATGTTATGTAAGTTTTACAAGGCTTTCTATGCTGGTAGGAGCTTTATTTATACTTACAGGTATCTTTATGAGTTTTAAATATGCTATGGGATTGATGTTAAGTATTTTATGGCCTTTTAAGAAAAGGCACTGAACTGCAGATTGGAATAGATTGTGGTAAAGAGGCAATCTTACGCGTTACGCGTCACGCGTCACGCGTTACGTTTTTTATATGCCAAAAAAACCCCGTAATAACATCTTTATCATTGTTTTAATGACACCTTTAAATGTGTCAGCTATTTTTTTGCCATGATTATATATTTTTTGCTGTTTTAACGAATCTTCTCTATTTTTTAGTATTTCCTGATCGTTTTCTTTGAGTTCGAGGGCTTTATTGTAACATTGTATAGCTTCTTCATATTTTCCGAGATTATGTAATATTATTCCCCTGTCATTCCAGGCTGGATAATAGTTTTTATCCAGTTCCAGAACTTTATCGTAACATTTCAGAGCTTCCTGATATTTTCCCTGTTTATTCAATACATCTCCTCTGTTCTGCCATATAATATAATCGTGTTGATTTAATTTTAAGGCATAGTCATAATATTTAAGGGCTTCCATGAAGTTTGATTGCCTGTGGAATATGACGCCTTTATTATGCCATGCCAGGTAATAATCAGGATTTATTGAAATTACTCTGTCATAACATTTCAGAGCTTCTTCATATTTATATTCATGTCTCAGAGCATCACCTTTATTTTGCCATAACGTATAATCATTTTCATTTATTTTTAGAGCTATATCATAGTATTTAATGGCTTCTTCATATTTTTCCTGATTATGACATATTATTCCTTTGTAGTTCCAGGCCAGGTAATCGTCAGGCATAATTTTAATAATTTCATCACAGCATTCCATAGCTTCTTCATATTTTTCCAGATATTTCAATATATCACTTTTTTTACTCCATAAAATATGATTTTCAGGATTGAGCTTTAATGCTTTATCGTAACAGGTGAGAGCTTCTGTATAATCTTCAAGGTTTTTTAAAGCATCTCCTTTATTCTGCCATACAACAGGGTCATTTTTATTAATCTCCAGTGCTTTATTGTAATATTCTGTAGCTTTATTGTATTTACACTGATTATAGGCATTTACTCCCAGGTTATTCCAGGTAACGTAATAGAGAGGATTTATGGACAGTGCTTTATTGTAGCACTCTTCAGCTTCGATATATTTCTCACTATGCCTTAAAGCATCTCCTTTATTCTGCCATATAACAGGATCATTTTTTTCAATTTCCAGAGCTCTGTTGTAAAAATCTAAAGCTTCTTCATATTTTTTTAGATTATGAGAAATGACACCTTTATTATTCCAGGCTATATAACACCGGGGATTTACTTCTATTGCTTTATCGTAACATTTAATGGCTTCTTCATATTTTTCCTGTTTTCTAAAAATGTCTCCTTTATTTGTCCATATAAAATCATTCTGTTCATCTATATCCAGGATCTCATCATAATATTTCATAGCTTCGTCATATTTTCCCAGGTTAAAGAGTATAATACCTTTACCTGTTAAAGCATTTAAATCACCGGGATTAATATTAAGCATTTTGTCTATGTATTCCAGTGCTTCCTTATGTTTCTCTGTGCTGAAAGGATTATATGAACTGTTATTTAAATTGTGGCCTGGAGATGGTGATGATTTTTCTTTTTTTATAAATGTTCCGGCAGAATCAATAATATCTTTGAGCTCTTTATATAATCTTTTTTTCTTTCCTTTTTCTTCTTCTATTGCATGTGCTTCTGATGTGCTTAGCTGCCATTCTTCAATCTTTTTATCCAGTATTTTTCTCTGCTTATCATTTATGTGACCTTCATGCTCAATGATTAATTCCACCATAAGACCATACAGATGGAGGTTGCCTGATTTTATATCCTTATTATTACAGGAATCAATTTCGTTCATAGATGTTTCCTTCACTCTTCACTCTTCATCCTTCACCATTCGCCCTTCTTATTATCTTACCAGAATCCTGACTTTTTTTCAATAATTACATGTGATTATTGACATTGGCTTATTTATTAGATATAATACAATATTATATATAATATACTTTATATTATTAAAATAATATTTTGTAATAAAAAAATACAATAAATGGGATGAACATTATTATGTTGAAAAGATTTAAGATGTTTTTTATTATACTATTTGTAATAATTTTTTTGCTTATAATATGGAAATTCTCCGGTAAACATGTATCTTCAGTGAAAGAAGTAGTTACAGGCAATGCGCGTTTACTGGACAGGCTTGAAGTTTCTACTGTATGGGTAACAGGTACTATAAAACCTTCTGTAGAGAGAGAGGTTTTTTCTGAAACAGCCGGTGTGGTTGATAGAGTTTTTGTATCAGAAGGTGATACGGTTAAGAAGGGGCAAATAATGGCTGTGCTTAAAAATTTTGAAATATCTAAAGAATTTAATGATGGACAGAACCAGTTAAGAGAAGCTCAAATGAATGTGAATAAGCTTTTGGAGAATGAAAAGATAGAATCTCAGAAGGGACGAATGGCAGAACTTCAGGCAGAAGTATCTCTTGAAGATGCAAGAACACAGTTAATACAGATTGAATTCGATGCCAGAGCTAACAGAGAGAAAGTAGAAGAAGAAATAAAGAAATCTATGACTTCTTTACAGGAAGCTGAAAATGCCCTTCAAATACTGCAGGAAGATCTTACTTCTATAGAGGATCAGGCCGAATTAAAGCTTACAGAGGCAGAAATGTCTGAAAAAGAAGCAGAAAATGATCTTACGAGGCTGAAGGAACTGTTTGCAGCAAAGATTACTTCTCAAAAGCAGCTTGAAGACGGAGTGAACGCTTATAACAGGGCCAGACTGAAAGCGTCCTATGCAAAAGAGAATTTTGATAAAATAAAGATAAAAAACGCACAGGACTTGCAGACAGCAGCTCTGAAAGTAGAAGAATGTAAGGAAATGCTGGAAAATGCCAGAACAGAGGCTTACCGCAGTGAAGAACTTGATAAGAAAAAAATTGCTGCATCCAGAAAAAAACTTGATACTTCTGAAAAATTATTCACTGCATCAAATCCAGGAAACAGTATTTCTTCAGATATAGAAATAGCCAGGGCAAAAATTGCTCTTGCAGAAGAGAATTTTCATAAAGGAGAAGAAAAATATTCTACCCTTCAGATAATAAGTCCTATTGACGGTAAGGTTGCTCTTTTAGATAAAGAAGTGAAAGTTGGTAAACAGCTTCAGGCAGGCAGCAGGTTTTTTATTGTATCTGATTTCTCTTCATTAAGAATAAAAGCATCTGTAAATCAGGGCGATATTGCTTCTGTCCATGAAGGACAGGAGGTTTTAATATATGGAAACGGCATATACAGATATGATGCTCTCAATGGATATGTTACCTCTATTGCTCCTATGGGGCAGCCGGGACAGAGGGAAGATGAAAGTAAAATAACCTTTGAAGTAATTATTAATTTTGACCCTTACGTTTATAATATGAATTATTCTGCTGTAAAAAATAAAATTTCAGAAGATAAATTTAAGCTTCTGAACGGATGGTTTGACATGAAAGATCGGGGTTTTATAAAAAGATTGACTGAAAGATTATCTCCTCAAAAGTTAGAGGCTATAAAGTCTTTGAACCAGTCCAGAATTTACTGTGATAAAAAGGAAATTTCCCGCATTTTCAAAAAGATAAATCTGAATGACAGAGATATTCAGATAGTTCTGGAAGAAAAAGTAGTTAAACCATCTTCTATTATGTTCAATAAGAATTTTTCAAAGAAAGAACTTACAGATAAATTGAAAGATTTGAATTTTTCACAAAAAGAAATTGATATGCTTTTAAATATGTCCATAAAAATTTTTAAATTAAGGCCCGGTATGTCAATGGACCTTGAATTTATTGATAAGGTCAAAGAAAATGTTCATGCAATTAATACACGTGCAATAGTAAAAGAAGGGGATAAAGCTTTTATTTTTATTTATGATAATGGAAAAGCTAAAAAGATTGAAGTTAAAACAGGTATATCAAATATGTATCATATTGAATTATCCGGTGCTTTACCTGATAAGGAGATTATCATGGACTGGACAGGAGACATGTCTGACGGCCAGGCTGTGAAGGTTAAAAAGAACTATTATTAAAGCATGGTGAACTATTTATGGATTTTTATTCGAAGTATATTAATCTTGCTATAGACGGTCTTTTAAGTAATAAATTCAGAGTTTTTTTAAGTATTCTCAGCTTATCTCTTGGTATTGCTTCAGTAATAATGGTGATTGCTTTAAGCCTTGGTGCCTATGATACTATAAGAAATTTTTATTTTACCAGAGAAGGATGGTATATAATAAAGCCTGATTTGCTGGTTTTCCCCGGCACAGAACTTAAATATGATACATGTAAAACCATAGAGCTTAACTGTCCCGGAGTTATAACTGTTATTCCTTATAAAATAACTAAAAGGAAATTCACCAGACCGTCATGCAGCGGAGAAACTATTATTGGGACAGTAGATGGTAACCTTACTCAGAATATAAAAAAAGGCAGATTTTTTACAAAAGAAGATGTAATGATGTCCGGTTATGTATGTGTAATGGTGGAATCTGATATTTTCGTCAATCCTCTCTACTATTGTTTCTGGAATGCAAGAGAGCCTTTAGGGGAGACTACGACAATTGAAAATATATCTTTAAAGCTTGTAGCTGTCCTGGAACCTGACCCTTTTGGCCAAGGTTTTGGAATTAACGATATAGTTATGCCTGTTACAACTCTTATGAATATAACAGGAGACAGGACTCTTACAAGGATTGAAGTTAAAATGTCTTCCGGGAAATCTGATGAAGAAGCTATAGAAATGTTAAGAGGAATTCTCAAGATTGATTACGGATATAAATATACTCATTTTAATATAGAATCCGCTTTAGAAGGAGTCAGAGATAAAGCTGAAACTGTCAAATTTTCCAATATGGTTTTACTGGTTATTGCATTACTCACTATGTCTGTTGCAGGCACAGGTATTATAAACATCCTTATAGTTTCAGTTTATGAAAGGACCCTTGAGATTGGCATCAGGAGATCTCTGGGAGCTACAAGAAGGGAAATCTTGATACAATTTCTTATTGAATCTTCCATGATATGTATTATGGGAGGTTTAACAGGTATTTTAATAGCCTATCCTTCAGTAAATGGTCTTATACATGCTATAAATAAATATGGCCTTTATAACATAAGACTTTCAGAGCATATAAACTGGCCTTTACTTGTGCCCTTTTCTTTGATTTTTTCCATTTTTTTAGGTTTTATATTCGGTGTATATCCTGCCAGTTATGCCGCGAATCTGGATGTAGTGGATTGTTTACGTTCCCAAACAGAAGGATGATTTATAACTACAAAACTATTTCTCTATATAAATCCTTTCCGTGACCTCATTCGCGTACTTTACCCCGTCAGTAGGCATAGTTCCCCTTTTAAAATTCCCTATACCCTGATTATACCCTGCCGCCATGGCCCATTCTAAATTCATATTCTTCCTTTTTAGATAGTGGAATGAATTCATATTTAACCCTTAATCTCTGGTTAATAGAAGATAGAGCAGGCTTGATAAATCTTCTCTCATATGTGAATGTCCAGAAAGAATGACAATAGCAGGGTCAAGAGAATCGAGGTTAAAATTAAGTAACATCTGTAATTCATAAAGATTATCATTTCTGAGAAAGTGTATTTCATCAAAAATAATGACAGGTATCTGCTTTTTAATGGTGGCATAATCAAGAATAAAATATACAAAAAAATGGAAAAATGAAAAAAAATTATATGAATATCTATCCAGATTATGCTCTGAATTGAGATGGAGTTCCATATAAAAAATGACTATTCTTTTTATAACCTCCACAACGGCAGTAGAAGTTATAACCAAAAATACAGGGAGCTCTGGCTTTTCCGTCAAACTTTCCTTCAAGATACCATAGAAAATTCTTTATCATTGTCTTTTTATCATAGGAATTAAGCAGATTACAGAGTCTTTTGTAATAACCACAGATAAAAAGCTTTTCTATGCTATTTAATATAACAGCAAAAAAGCTGTAAAGATTAACTGCACAGGTACATAATAACCGGGATTTATCTAACTCACTTATGTAATCAATTACCTCTTTTATGGATTTATTATGTAATAACCATAATCTCATTATTTTCATAATAAATCCTGTTGAGTATTTACTGTAAGGGATTAGTCCGAAGGGTAAGAGAGAAAAAGTTTTATGACCATTTTTCTTTTTGCCTTTTTTATTACATTTTAGCCGCTTCGGTTTTGTTTATTCTATTGTTGTAAAGCCAGTCATCTATTGGTTTAGCTGTGAATGTCATTTTCATTTACTCCTTTCTACGTTATTTTATAACTTAATTATACGTATTTTTACGTAAAAATCAAGATATTTTACAGAAATAAATTACAAAATTTTTTCCTTAATCTATACGTATTTTTACGTTTTCTGATATAATAAATACTGAAGGGGTGAATTTGTATGAAAGAAAATAATGTCATAGGTAATACAATAAAGAAATTAAGGAAAGAGAACAGTTTAACCCTCAGAGAATTAGGTGTAAAAACTGGTCTTACTGCGCAATATATTAGTGATTTAGAAGGTGGCAGGATACAGAGTCCTTCTTTAAAAAAATTATCTATATTTGCTGAAGCTTTTAATTTATCTGTTATTGATATACTACTCATGGCAGGTTATACTCCTTCTATTGATAAAACCGATCTGGAAACTGCAATCCTTACCTCTCCCGATCTCCCTCCAGATGGCCGGGAAGCTCTTCTTTCTACTTACCGGGCGGTTAAGAATAAATAAAGGACGTGATATCATGGAACAAATATTAAAAGAAATTCTCTCTGAACTAAAAGAAGTAAAATCAAAGTTTAATAGTTTGGAAACCAGGTTTGATAGTTTGGAAAAAGATGTAAAAGAAGTAAAGGAAGGCCAGGAGTCTTTAAAGGCCGAGTTAAAGAAAGATATAAAAGATGTATCTAATATGTTAGTAACGTCTGCTGGTAGATTTGATACTATAGACTCTGAAATAGCAAGAGTAAATAAGAAATTAGACAGGCAGTCAGCTAAATTAGATAGAGTATCTGCTGCAATAAGAGAACATGATTTAAGATTGGAAGACCTGGAAGCTACTCCTGTGTAAGCCGGAATCGTTGACCTGACGAATAAGGGATTGCGACGAAAGGATTGCGATATGCCTAAAAACAAAGACTCTCCAGGTAAATTAATAGATAAAAAATTTGATACCATTGAGGGTAAAATTGATAATCTGGATAAAAAAACTGAAGAACAGTTCAAAAAAGTAGATGAACGTTTTGACCATCTGGAGAAATATATCTTTAAAGAAGTTTGCCGACTGGATGATAAAATAGATTCGTTAAAAGAAGAAATGAACGATAAATTTGATAAAGTTTTATCTGCCGTTTCCAACCTGGTCGTTACTACTGAAGGTATAAAACAAGAAGTTACTGCCATAGGCGAATATATAAGACGGCATGATAAATTAGAAATTTTATCATGACATTTGCTTCTTAACATTGAAGAGACAAAATTAAGGAGTGATATCATGGAACAAAAATTAGATCTGATACTCTCTGAACTAAAAGAAGTAAAATCAGAACTCAAAGAATTCAAACAGGAAGTTAATGAACGCTTCAACCAGGTAGATGAACGCTTCGATAAAGTAGAAAAGCAAGCTAAAGATAATTTCGAATTACTCTTTGAGGAGTATGGCAGGGTACAGCATGAATTAGATGTTAGAATATCTGCTTTAGAGAAATAATACTCGCTTTTCATATTGTCATCTGCCTCTCTATTAATTTTACATTTCTTCAGGGCTTTCTGTTTTTCAATTTCCTCCTGCCTCTGCTTCTCTTTTTCCTCTTCTTTCTGTAAATTTCCGATTACATTTTGAAGGAATTCAATCTTCTCCAATCTCTCACTCTCCTCTCAAAAAATTTCCTGAAGGGGCTCTGTAACCCCTTACAAATTCCCCTTCAGACGCTACATTGTTTACTTACACCGTGTCCGGTTACTTATTAGAGAACCGGAGAAGACTGGTAGGGAGTAAAGGAATTGAACCTTCTTCTTCTGATTGTTGGCGTCTAGAACTTCAACCAGTCGCATTACCGTCATGCTCTCCCCCTAGAAATCCGGCATTTTGCCGGGATGATTTAATTAAATGAAACATATGGAAAACCGAGCTAAAGAGTCTCTTTATCTTCCGAACCCTGCTCGGGTCATGACTCCGACGGGTTCAGAAGACTAGAGAGGGTGTATCATGTGACGACTGCCACTCTCGGAGCAGTCAAGAATACGTATATGGAAAATAGGGTCTCTTTGATTTCCTGTAAAATCTTTTTGGCAGTTGTGACCTCTCTCACCTCTACGAACATTGTCCTTAACCTCCTTTCTTTAATGCTTCCCCTCTTATTTATCTATATCTGAAACTGAGTTTCAGTTGACCATCCTGGATGCTATCTAAATACGACTGAGCTTCGAGTACTAAGGACTGTAAGAAAAATAACTCCGGCAAATTGTTAGAACGATTAGTATCCTCGCGTCACGCGTCACGCGTTACGCGTCACGATATAAATTATAACTATGATGTAATTATTTTCAGACAGTTCCTAACTCCTGAAAACGCGCCGCCGCACGTCCTTTCAAGAAACATTTCGCCAGATATAAAGACACACTCGTTCAGGATATAGTTGATTTGCACTTAATGGACGATGAGATAAGGAAGAAGAAGGAAAAAGAAGATCTGCCCCCCTGGAGCAATGAAGATGGTTACTTCAAACGTAACCTTTCCGCTGGTAAAAAATATCAGAGCCGGCGAACTGGGTACTGAACTTGAAATGGAAGATGAACCTATTTCAGCTCCCGGCTCATGGGAGGGGAAAGGAACTTTTTGCATAAAAGTAAAAGGAAATTCAATGAAGGATGAGGGAATTCATGACGGGATGATTTGTTTAATCAGAAAACAACCTACTGTGGAATCAGGTAATATTGCACTTGTATATAAATATTCTACAGATGCAGTTAACGGAATTCTTAAAAAAGTAAAATACCTTCCAGATGGGAAGCCTCTTCTTTTTAATGGCAGTAATGAAAACTTTGAGATAGGTGAAGATTTTGAGATTATAGGTAAGGTTATTGCCTGGTATAAAATGCCTTAAAAACATGATATAATATAGTTAAGGGGTGATTATTTATGGAAGAAAAGTTAAATAATTTTATTGATGATACAAACAAAAGATTTGAAAGAGTTGAGGGAGATGTTTCAGTATTAAAAACAGATGTAAAAGAAATAAAAGAGAGACTTGGAAAAGTCGAAAATGATGTTTGCTTTCTTCGGGATGAGGTGAGGATAGGCTTTAATACTTTAAACGATACTCTCAATAGCATGTTTGATTTAACAGCTAAAAGCATAAGGGCTAATAAGAAAGTGGCTGTTATTATGGAAAATGCTTACAGTGAAGCAACTGAGGAATATACGCGAATAAAGAAATCGAAGAAGTAATAAAAAGAAGGTAATAATTATGGAAGAAAAATTAAATTTAATACTCTCTGAGATAAAAGAGATGAAATCTGAACTAAAACAGGTAAATGTCAGACTGGATAAATTGGAAGAAGGTCAAACAAGACTTGAGAAAAAAATTGATGATAATTTTCAAGTTTTAAACAATCAAAATTTAACGTTACTATCTGGCGTGCAGGCAGTAAACAAAAAACTGGATAGGCAATCTGCCGTATCCCGTTCCAGTTCAGCAAAACTCAGAGAACTGGAAATACGCGTTGAAGACCTGGAATTTTCTCCTCCAGTTAAATAAAATAAAGCCTATCTGATCTAATTAGTAGTTGATAGGCTTTATTTTTTTTATTTATCATCTTTTATTTTTGCTATTTCCAATCCCGTATCATATCCTGTTTCATACCCCATATGAAAGCAATCAATTCCGAATTTTCTAATTTTTTCTCTTTTTTCCCCCTCTCTTTTTGAAAGAATTTCTTCTACTTGATAGTTAAGTTCTTTAACTGCGATAATAGATAACTCTTTTATCATCTTCACAGAATCCTTTCTTTATTTTACTTTTATGATATAATATAAATACGTTACGAGAAACACTTCACCGGTGTTTCTTTCTATTTTCCCCCTTTCTTTTTCTCTCTGATATGATATAATTAAAGCAAAGATTTACCTTTCGGAAACTATAAAGAAGAGAAAAAAACTGTTATAATAAAGAAAGAATTTAAAAATTTCGTAAATGCAATTCTTGAAAAGTGGAGAAATTCAGAGCTTCAGGAAAAAAGAAGAATTGTAGAAACACTAATTGAAAAAATTGTAATAAATGGTGAAAAAATAAAGATAGTTTGGAGAGAGAATTTTTACGTTCCAATCCCCTCTCCATATAGATTTGAATAAGTTTTTAATAACATGAACACTCTGCTGTAGTGGATTGTCTCAGGCAATCAGAAGGTGATTAATTTATGTCAGATAGTGAAAGATGGTTTGCAAATTTACCATATCCTCTTAAAATTTTACTTTCCATTCTTTCTTTCATAGGTAACCTTCTTGACGGGAATATTTTTTTTCAGAATTGTCTGATTTTTTTTCTCTCTCATTATGAGGCTATAATTTTTGTAGTAATTACAGTAACTCTGTCTTTTATTATTTATGATATAAGATATAGAGGGAGTCTGAAAATATATGATTATCTTTTTGAAGCTATAGAAGGTATAAAAGAAAATAAAATAAGATCTTTTTTTTCTATATTCGGACTGAGTCTCGGTATTGCTACTGCAATAGGCATACTCAGCCTGGGACAGGCTACAGGAGGACTGGTTGATGAAAAACATGTCTCTGACAGAGATCTGTCACATATATTTTCATTATATTCAGGCACCACCGGATCTGTACATTTTTTAGAAGGTGCAAGATTTACAGCAGGTGATTTAATCGATATAAAAAGTAAATGTTCTACTGTTGAAAAAATAGTGCCTTTTGTTGACAGAGGTAAGATAAAAATAACTTTTAATCATAATATTGCAGAAGCATCTGTCATAGGAACTTCCGGAGAATATGAACTGCCTCATGCTCTTCTGGAAGGCCGTTTTTTTAGCTCTGAAGATATAGAAAACAGAAACAGGGTATGTTTGATCACATCTGGCAGACTCAAATCGGAATTGTTCAGAGATAATAATCCCGTAGATGCATATATAAATATCAATGATACCAGCTTTCGTGTCATAGGGATAATAGATGACAGGGATTTTCAATGGTCTGTTTTTATTCCTTTTTCACTGGTTATGAATGATAGCGGTAAAAATGCCCTGTTTATTATTAAAACATACAGAGGAGTTAATCCTTCTGTTTCAAGGAATGAAATCTCCGGTGTTATAAGAGACAGACAGAACAGAAGATCTTTTACTCTGGAAAGAAAGATGACTTTTAACGGAGCTGCAACCGGGGCTATAGAAGTTTTTAATGAAAAACAGGATGGTTTTGTTTCTCTGCCTCATATAAGGCCTGTTATGGGAGTTATAGCCATTATTTCTCTTCTCATAGGAGGTATTGGCATTATGAACATAATGCTTGTTTCTGTCACTCAGAGAACCAGAGAAATAGGTGTAAGGCTTGCCATGGGAGCCAGAAAATCAGATATATTATCACAGTTTCTGCTTGAAGCAGTATTTTTAAGTATAATAGGAGGTATAATAGGTATTATACTTGGCATATTCGGGACAATGGCTATAGTGAAGATTCTCAATAAATTCGGATTTCCTCTTATATTCAAACCCGGTTATTTCAGTATAAGAAATAATCTCCTTCTTTCCCTTTTATTTTCTATGGCAGTAGGTATACTCTTCGGAGAATACCCTGCAAGAAAAGCTGCTAATATGGATCCTATAGATTGTTTGAGACACTCTTAATACCGCACCAGGTAAAAGGGTATCCAAAAAATATGGCATACACTCCTGTCCCTGGCCGGACTCTTCCGGCCAGGGACAGGTTTTAGAAATGGGTATGAACTTATCTGAAGCGGTACTTAGGACTGCAGGAAAAATAACTCCGGCAAATTGTTAGAATGGTTATCATCCTCGCGTCACGCGTTACGCGTTACGCGTCACGATACAAATCGTAATTAAGATGTAGTTATTTCCTGACAACTCCTTAGGCAGTGACCGGTGACCGGTGAACAGTTAGCGGCAACTACCAGTGAACTCTGTGTAATGTCAAATCCCCTGATAAAATATATAAAAAATAAAAAGGATAAATTATATTTTAACTGAATTGTATGTTATCTTATGATATTTAGAGTATTTCTAAAAAGTTTTGTCTTAAAGTTTCTCTACATACTCGTAATAGGTAAATAGTTACTTAATATTTTTCGGACATTATTTTTTGTAATTACTCTAAAATACTGATCACTGATAACTGGTCACTGAAAAAGGGGTGTTTCTATGAAACCTTATAAAATCTTATTTTTTCTTATCTTTCTTATAATATTATCTTTACTGGGAGCATGCGGAGGAGATAGTACCATAACAGTTCCTTCAGTTCCTACACCTTCAGGAACAACTACGCCGTCGGGTGCTTCTAAAGTCTGTTATGTTTATCTTCCTGTGGAATCTCTGAAAAATCCTGTGGCTCAAATGGGGCTGATTGTGAGTTTTGACCAGACAGTTCCTTCCGGCTATATGCCTGTTGCACAGGTAGACGTATATGTCGATAACAGTTCTACCGCTATGGAAACTGATTCTTCAGGCCGTTTTGTGTTGAGCAATCTATCCATAGGTTTTCATATTATACGCCTGAAATATCTGAGCTACCAGTCGGCCGAATATGCTGTTATAGTATCGGTAGAAAATACGTTAAATAAAATTCCTGTAACTAATTTTAAGATTGTTCCTCATGGCAATCTGACTTTATATCTTCAGGGAGAATTTGTGAGTTACCAGCTTGATACATATGCAGATAATATATTTGGAAATATTATTCATCCTGAAACAATATGGACTGTCGATGACATTACAAATGCTTTTATTCTGGATAGCGGTATGTTTTTTGCTAAAAAAGCAGGAACGTATAATATTACTGCAATTGCTAAAGATGATGAAACACTATTTGATAAGTTAACCATAAGGGTGGAAAATAAGATTATAACCGTAACAGGGACTGTAAAAGACGGAAACGATAATCCTGTACCGGGTGCTTATGTTACCTGTTACAACCAGTTTACCATTTCAGATAGTACAGGTGCATATAAACTTTATATACCCTATGATTATAAGCTCACTTTAATTGCTACAACATCAGACGGCGGATATGGTACTTCCGATATATCGATCGGAGACAATGATTTTACTGTAGAAGCAGATATACTTATTGCTTATCCTGCCTATGATTATGTATTTGTTACAAAATGGGGAGGAACTGGAAGTGAAAACGGTCTGTTCAGTGAACCTCATGGTATAACCTCTGACAGTGCCGGTAATCTTTATATTGCAGATAGCCTGAATCATAGAATAGAAAAATTTACCTCTTCCGGCACGTATATCAATAAATGGGGCAGTCTTGGAACGGGAAATAAAGAATTTAATTATCCCTGGGATGTGGCAATAGATTCCAATAATAATATTTATGTTTCTGACAGCAGCAATCATAGAATAGAGAAATTTACTTCAAAAGGAGATTATCTCGGGAAATGGGGAACAGAGGGCACAGGTGACGGACAGCTTTATTATCCCAAAGGTATTGCCTTTGACAAAAGCGGTTATATTTATATAACAGACAATAATCACAGGGTTCAGAAATTTACTTCTTCCGGCACATTTATTAAAAAATGGGGAGGTCAGGGAAGCAGTAACGGTAAATTTGATGCACCTGACGGTATTGTAATAGATGGTTCCGGCTATATTTATGTTGCAGATTCCGGTAATAACAGGATTCAAAAATTTGATAGTTCCGGTAAATTTATGACTGAATGGGGAAGTTTCGGCACAGGTGACGGCCAGTTTAAATACCCTCTGGATATATCAGCAGATAGTTCCGGTAATATATATGTAACAGACAGAGATAACGGACGTATACAAAAATTTTCTTCTACAGGCATATTTATTGGTAAATGGGGCAGTGTGGGAACAGGTGACGGTAATTTTATTGAACCATCCGGTATTACTGTAGATACATCCGGTACTGTTTATGTATGTGACGGTGAAAATAATATACTTCAGGTTTTCGCACCTGTCGGGATGTCCGGGATTAACAGAACGGGTGAAGAGTCAGTTAATTGCAGAAAGGAATAATTATTATGAAGCATCTTATTTGTAGAAACGATATTGCCTTTTCTATGATTGTTTATATCGTAGTATTTCTTCTGACAGGATGTGGCGGCAGTGAAACTGTTGTAAATCCTGTTATCCCTACTGCTACGCCTGTTGCTTCTCCCACTGCGACTCCCCCCTGGTCTGTAACTCTTTCAGATGTACAGTCTGCCATAGCAAAAGATTCGGATGCTAAATGGATAGCAGGGGAGACGTCTGTAACCAGAATATATACTGAAGATGAAGCCAGAATTCTTTGCAGTCTTATTTCCGAGGAAAATAATCCCTGTAAAGATTGTATGACTGTTTCAGCCAATGTCCTGCCGGGTTCTTTCTCGTGGAGGAATTATAAGGGCAGTAACTGGATGACATCTGTCCGGGATCAGGGACATTATGGTACCGGCGTTGCCTTCACTTCAACCGGTGCTCTTGAGGTTATGATGAGGATTTCCAGAGATGATGCTAATCTTGATGTAGATCTGTCAGAGTGGTATCTCTGGTGGAACGGGACAGGAGGAAAGAATCCTGTGCCGGGAAAATGGTATCTTGATGTTCCCGGTCTATTTCTTACTCTTACAGGAACAGTAAGTGAAAGTGAATGTCCTTATTCACAGATACCTGATTATAACGAACCCAATCAGTATATTACTTATTACAGGGCCACTGAATATCAGTATGTATCAGGTAAAGATTCTATTAAAGAAGCAATACTTACAGGGCCTGTTGCAGGAGGCATGAAGGTATATGCTGATTTTTGCTATTATAAAAAAGGCATTTATAAGTATCTGACAGGTAATTACCTCGGAGATCAGGCGATTTTACTGATTGGATGGGATGACAGCCAGAATTGCTGGATAGCAAAAAATTCCTGGTCTTCTGACTGGGGAGACAGCGGATATTTCTGGATAGATTATGACGGAATAAGAAATTACGGTTATTTATATAAGGGAATAACAGTGGTGGAACCTGTACTGGAAAAGTGAGTAACAGACAGTGAACAGCAGTTCACTACCTGTTATATAGGGACTGTAAGAAAATAACCCTGGCAAATTGTTAGAACGGTTATCATCCTCGC
>CAYSLJ010000074.1:0-34808 GCA_964431735.1 uncultured Synergistia bacterium
TTTCTTTTTCCCTTGTATGTAAAATCACCTGTCATTTTTAAACGCAATTTTTTATGTGAAACTTATTCGTAGAAATTTTCCATTTGTAAAAAAATATGCTATAATCTTACTTTAAAGGGCTTCTGGATGGTGAGTGTCGGGTTAAGAATATTAAAAACCCGGAACCCAACACCTGAAACGCTGAATTCGATTATAATTTAAGTTTATTTTTCTATTAGAAAAGGATAGATGAAATGTTTTACAACAGACAGAGAAATGACGGTATATTATTATATTATAAACCGGGCTGTTTTATTTCTAGGAGGGCAAGGGATTTTCTTATTAAAAAGGGCCTTACCTTTAAGGAACGTAATTTAGAAAAACATCCTCTTAAAGAAGATGAATTACGGAAGCTTATGCTGGGTCATTCGGCAGAAGAGTTTATATCGAAAACATGCAAGAAATATAAAGAACTTAACCTGGAACATGAATATCTCACTGGAGAAGAAATGTTGAAGCTTATAGCTAAAGAACCTTCCCTGTTAAAAAGACCTATTATATTAAAAGGAGATGAGATTATAATAGGTTATTGCAGAAAGAGAGTTGAACCATACCTGACAGGTTAAGAAATTATGTAAGTGACTGACTGTCACTTAGGAACTGTCTGAAAATAATTACATCATAGTTATAATTTATATCGTGATGCGTAACGCGTAACGCGTGACGCGAGGGTACTTATTGTTTCAACAATTTGCCGGAGTTATTTTTCTTACAGTCCTTAGTACCGCAACAGGTAAATTGGTACCCAAAAAATATGGCATACACTCCTGTCCCTGGCCGGGCTCTGTAGGAAAAGATATGCCGTATTACAGGTTTTAGAAAAGGGTACTGACTTATCTGGAGCGGTACTTAGAGCTTATCCGAAAAGTAATATTTTTTCAAATCCTTTCCACTGCCAGGTTCTGGAGAAAAATATATACCGTATTAACAGTGATTTGTAAATTAAATAAATATCTATACTTTTGCAGATTTTAAAAACTGTAAAAAAATAATCTATTCAATTTTTAGGTGTCATGTGTTGGGTGTTGGGTTAGGAAGATTAAAACCCGAAACCCGGGAACTAAAACCTGTTTAACTATAAAGTCAGTAAAAACAAGGAAATTATGAAAAAGTGCAAAAGTATAGTTTATCTAAATAATTTTAAAAAATGGATGTTATTATGTCCTTATGAGATGTTCAGAGTGTAATACAAAAATTTTTCTTGAAGACTCTAAATGTCCTTCCTGTGGTGTAAAAATTAAATGTAAAATTTATAGAAATAGTCCGAAATTTATCATTTCCATAATAGTGCCTATTATTATTATTCCATCAATAGGAATATGGTTTATAATGGGATTAAATATTTTTTACTGGATTATAGTTTTATTAATAGTATGTTTAACCACAGTATGGGGTATTCTGTCTTATTTAATAAAATTTACCCTTGATGATAAAGGTATAACCTGTTATCAGCCCTTTAAAAAACCTGTCACTATTAACTGGGAAGATGTAGATGAATTTATTGTATATAAAAAAAATGAAAGAAAGAGTATATTCCCGGGAAAAATTTACACAATTAAATCGAAAAAAACAGATAAATTTATAGCTTTTTCTGAAATGAAACATTCTATGGAAGGTTATTCCCGGTTTATGGCTACTATAGTGGCAAGAACAAAAAAATACCCGCACAGTCCCGCGCAATGAGTGACGGTAAAAATTTTATGTATGTGGTTTTACATCTACTTTTACCAGACCGTGATGGACTGCTATCATACCTGCCTGAAATCTATCGCTTACATTTAATTTATCCATAATTCTGCTTATGTGGGTTTTTACTGTTTTAATGCTTATAAGAAGTTTTTGTGATATCTGATCATTGCTCATGCCTGTTCCAAGTAATTTTAAAATTTCTATTTCTCTTTTTGTTAAAGATGCAAGTTCTTCAGATTTACTGAGAACTTTATTTTCTTCTGCTTTTTCAGAAAGCCTTGCAAATTCTTCAAGTAATTTTGTAGCAATTTTGGGTTCTATCGGGGAATCACCCTGATAAGCCAGCCTGATAGCTTTTGTAATTTCATCAGGCTCTACGTTTTTCAACAGATATCCGGCAGCACCGACTTTAAATGAATCTACAACATAATGATCATCATCATAGGCAGAGAGCATAATAATTTTTATATCAGGTTTTAATTTTAAAATTTCTTTTGTCAGTTTTATACCGTTTTCTTTTGCAAGCTTTATATCCATTAAAATAACATCAATAGATTTGCTGAGAACCAGCTTGATGGTATGACTGGCATCCTGAGCTTCTCCTACTACATCCATATCTTCCTGACGGGATATAACACTTTTCAGGAGTTTGCAGAATAGAACCTGATCGTCAACTATAAGTATTTTTATCTTGTTCATAATTGTGAGACGTGAGATGTGAGTGATGTTTCCTTTCACCTCCTCACTTCTCACTTTTCACTCCTCATTGCAGGGAATATATTTTTCCATCTACAGAACCTACATATAAAAATCCGTCTACTATGGAAGGGGACGAGTCTACTTCACTTCCTGTTTTGTATTCCCATTGTTTTTTCCCTGTTTCTGTATTTAATGCATAAATTGTTCCATCATCTGAACCTACATAAACTATTCCTCCTGCTACGGCAGGGGATGAATCTATGGCATTTTCCGTTTCATAAGTCCATTTCAATGCACCTGTCTGAGCATCAAGAGAATATAGGCATGTATCGAAGGAGCCTATATATACTGCTCCGTCAGCTACAGCAGGTGAGGATTGTACAAAAGATTGAGCTTTGAAAGCCCATTTTTGATACCCCATGTCTACATCCAGCGCATAAACTTTATTGTCTGACGAACCTATATATAAAAGTTTTCCGCTTATTGCAGGAGAAGATACTATATAATCACCTGTTACAAAGGACCAGATGAGCTTTCCCGTACTGGTATCGAGAGCATATATTTTTCCGTCATTTGAAGCAATATAAACCAGTTCACCCCATATAGCAGGTGATGATACAACTGCATCTCCTGTCTGAAATTTCCATTTTAACTGGGCATTTTTTATATTTATGGCATAAAATAAGCTGTCATTAGAACCTATGAAGGCAGTGTCTTCGAATATTACCGGCGAAGATTCAACCCATCCTCTGGTTTTAAAAGACCATTTCTTCTGACCGTTATTGACGTCTATGGCATAGAGATTATAATCCTGAGAACCTATATAAACTGTATCTTCAATGATTGTCGGAGAAGAATTTATTTTACCTTCTGTACAAAAAGCCCATTTAAGACTTCCGTCCTTTACATCTAAAGCATATAATTTTTTATCCTGTGAGCCTATATAAACAGTATTGTTTACTACCGAAGGAGAAGATGTAACAGGGCCATTGGTTTGAAAGACCCATTTTTCAACACCTGATTCAATAGGCCTGCTCTGTATGGCTCCTGTACGCTGTATATTAGCTCTGTGTGTATACCATTGGTTCACGAAATATCAGGCAAAAGAAAGATTATAAATTACCTTTTGCCCCTGCTCCTTTCTATACTTTTCTAACGGTCCTGACCGTCTGATTATAACAAAGAATGAAAATTTGTTCTTTCCTTCTCATATAAATTTTTTTATGTTCTTTTATTATACTTTACTTTTTTTATCTTATCAATCTCTCATTATATAATTTGTAATTGAAGATTGCCTTTAAAAATGATATATAATCCATTATATATAAAATTATCTATCATTTTTAAACGCAATCATAATTGATTTAAGGTTATAAATTATGCTATAATTTAACAGATTATTTTTAAGCTTTCAGCAGTTAGCTACTGTCTATCAGCTAAAGCTTGCATATCTGACCTGAGCATAAGCATTAAAAAATGTTTTCCTCCCGTCACGCGTTATGCGTCACGAGAGCATATATGTATTATTTATGCTTACCTCAGTAATTCAGTAAATTAGTTCATACTATTAAATAATTCTGGAAGGATTTCTATGGATCTCATTGGTTTCATTCGTCATCTGGAAGATTTTTTAAAAAATCGCGTACAAAAAGAATTTCTGGAATATAAATTGTTTTCCCTGAGGAAAGAAGCTCTCGTTAGAAAAAAAGAGCCTGGAAAAGGATTGAGTTATTCTCATGGTATACTGTTAGTTCTGGAAGCATTAAACGAAATAGAAATAAATTTACGTGAAAAGGTTTCAGATAATAAAAAATTTACATTGTCCCTTGAAAAACTGAATAAAGCAAGAAAATTCATAGAAAAAAGTTCTGAACAATTACCGAAACAGCGAAAATCTTTGCTTGAAGATAAGGTTCTCAGACCTAATACTGCAACTCAAAAAGTACTCTTACCGGACATTCTTTCATCTTCAGAGAAGGACGTTACATCAGATGATACTATGGAAAGGCTACAGAATGAAATAAAAGAAATGAAACTTGCTTCTGATAATAAACTGGCCAGATTGAAAAATCAGCTTAACAGTTTATTAAAGCCTGATATTCAGGCAGTAGAAACCTCTTATGCAGAACCTGATAGGTTTTTATTCTCTTCCTCGGAAATAATATCAAAAAATCAGGGAAATAAATCTGAGAAAAGGTCCGATAGTATTCTGGAACATGGACTCTCGAAATATAGTACAGCAGAGCTTCCTGATAAATATAGTCCTGTATCGGATCCATTATGCATTCACCTTACAGAGGAAAATAAATTTAATATGGATAGCCTGATACCGGAGAGAAAAGAAAAATTTGCCTCATATTCTGATGATAATAAGGTTGATAAAATGAGAGATATGATGCAGATCGTAAATAAATCTATGATTATGATACATTCTTCGGAAAAGAAAACGAAGGAACTTTCCGAATTTGATCTTCCTGATAGGCAGTTTAAGAATGAAAGAACAAAAAAAGGAATTCACAGAAATACAGGAGAATTGTCTGAAGATAAGTCTTTATTGCAAAAAGATTTATTTTTTTCAAAAGAATTTACTACTGCAAAATCTGAATTGCCTGATGTAAAAAGGCAATCTTTTTCAGTCAATACCCCTATTCTTATGACAGGAGAAACAGATTTCAAAACTTCTCATAATTTTAAAAGCAGATTACCTTATGACAGAGCCTATCACAGTCATTATGAAAAACAGGAAGTGGGGAAAAAATATTCTGAAGATATTCCTCTGGCTTCTCCCCTTTATACTCTGTTAACAGGATATAATGATTTGAAGGCTTATAAAATTGACTTTAAATTATGGTTAAAAAAACAGGACGAAGCCCATGATGAGCTGAATTATTTATTGAATAGATTGAATTTACTGGATGATGAAAGGCTGGTTGAACAATTAAATGAACTTGTCAATCTGGCTATAACTCTTGTTCAGGAATTGAAACTTACCTGTCGTGATATAGAAAAAGATAAGAATAGAAAAAGAATATATGAGCCTCTTGACGGTATTTGCAGGCAGGGAGAAGAAGATCCGGAAGTAAAAGAACTTGCATGGGAACTTCAGGACATTAATCTGGAAATATATAATATTACAAAGGACATAGAACTTTATGAAGAATCGAAATCTCTTTCAGTAACGTCCATAGAAGAGATATTCAAAAATATACCTGAAACTGCCTGTAGAACTCCTGTGTATGTAAAACTTGAACAGATATGCCTGGGTTTTTTTAGAAAGGAGGTAAGAAAGGAAGATTTTATAAAAATTCTGGAAGAAACGGGCCAGTTGATAACTGATTCTATGGAAAAATACCAGTTACTTCAGGTTACCAGTAATGAAATTACTCTCGAAGTTCATAGAGGAAATCAGTTAATAAATGAAGCTTTTAGTTTATGGCATAAAGGGATTTCTTCCATTAAAAAATTTCTTTCCTCTCAAAATGAAGACGATATACACAGCGGATTGAAGTTTGTTTATGAAGGAACTAAAAAACTGGTTTTTCTTAACTATTTTTCAGATCATATAGAAAAACAGTTGCAGGTTCAGAATTTTCAGGTCGGTTTTTCCGGTACAAGAAAAAAAGCTTAGTGCTTATAACGGTAAATATTCTACTGGTTATAGTAGTGACGCGTAACGCGTAACGCGTGACGGGAGGAGACAAAAACCACAAATTATCCGGGGTTATATTTTCCGCCGTCACCACTTAGAGTGTTTATTTTATAACTGAAAGGAACTTTTTATGAAACCAATTAATGTTTATTTCCCTCCAAAAAGTTTAAGAATAGCCATTGGAGAAGATGATGCTGAAAACCTGGTAAATTATATATTTCATGCCCTTGACCATCTTGATACTAACCAGGTTTTGCGATTAAGACTTGTAGATGTTGATATTATTACCTATTCATGCCTTCAGAATGTTATAAGAAGGTTGACTTATGAAATGGCTGCCGGCGGAAAATATCATAATAAATTTATGGTTATTTATGATTTACCTTATGATATATATTACAGAAAAGATATGTTAAATACCATTAATTCTGTAATAGATAATCTTGGTATCCCGATTTTACTTGTCGGCAATGCTATATCAGAGCCTGAACTGGAATATAAGGTGCTCGGACAGATTTTTTATTCCAATCCTACATTGGTACAGGTCTTTAATCTTGTAAGAAAAGAAGAAAAAGAAGGTAATAAATTTCTGACTCCAGATAAGATTGCCAGAAAACTTAATCTCCCTAAGAATTTAGTTTACCGTAACCTCAGAAGACTCCATTCTTTTGGTCTTCTTATAAGGGAGTATATCACTTCCGGGAAATCCAAAGGAGAACACTGTTATCTTACCGTAGTTTCAAAAGCTCTTGAAGAATGAATTGTGAATAGTGAATAGAATTTTTTCTATTCTATTCACCATTCACTTTTTATATTTTTTATAAAGTGATACAATTTTTTTATAATCGATAAGATCTCCATAACAGCTTGAAACATCTGCTTTGTATAATTTCAGAAGATCTGTGAACATGTTATTATTAATAATCTCTATTTTCTGACGTTCATTCATATGTCTGAATTCATGAGCGAGTAAATGATATTCAATAAGAAAAGCGACTTTGCCGATAATATCCTGGCTGTAACCGAATTTTCTCAATATTTTTCTGGCAATAGAAGCACCTGCCCTGGAATGCCCCGGAAATCTCAGGTTCTTTCCATCTCTCGTCAATGTTTCCGGTTTTCCCGTATCATGGAGAAGTAATGCCAGAGCCAGAGGAAGTGATGGTTTTCTGAGATATTTAAAACATTCAATCGTATGTTCATATACATTGCCTTCCGGGTGAAAATCCTTGTTCTGAGGAACTGATTTTGTATCTGACAGGACTGGAAATATTTCCTCCAGAATATTTAATTTATCCATAACACTTATAGAAATATAAGGATTTTTAGTCACAATGACATTATTAAATCCTGTAATAATTTCATCTCTGTATTCATTCCTGAATTTAAAAGGTATTTTCTCTATTTTACATGTTACATTTTCTTCCAGAGTAAAATCATATTCTGACATAAGATAAATAATATCAAATATTTTATAAGGTTTACCTGTGTAGATTTCTTCGAAATCAGGTGTTAATCTGATTTTTTTCTCCCGAAAATCGTAGTAACAGTCCAGGGGATCCAGAAAAATTTCTTTTTCTATATCAAAAAATAGTGTATTCAACGTGAAAAGTTCTTTTAAACTCTCCTGTCTGAGTATGTCAAAATCCAATCCATGATAAGGTGGTTCAAGTATTTTAAATCTTATAAAACATTCTTTACAATGTATCTCTCCGTCATAATCGGATTTGCCGGGAAATTCTATAGATTCAAATAACCGGCTCAGATCTACGAGATTTGCTGTTGTAAGAATATAATAGAAATTTTCCGGTATTTTAAGCCTGAGATTCCTTGCTGTAGAACTGTAAAAATAAAATTTATAACCTCCCTCTGAAAGGTTATTACATATATCTAAAACATCTTTTTTCCAGAACAATGAGTAATTTTTCATAAGAATTTCCCCTTAGGGGTTGTAAAAAAACTTATTATATATGTAATAGTGACGCGTAACGCGAGGACAATAACCTTAGTACCGCTCCAAATAAGTTAGTACCCATATTAAAACCTGTCCCTGGCCGGACTCTTCCGGAAAAGATATGATCCTATTGCGTGACAAACTGGTTTTTTAGACGTTTAATATTTTGCATCTATATAATTTATAACTCTCTTTTAATACGGCATATCTTTTCCTCCAGAGCCCGGCCAGGGACAGGAGTGAGTGCCATATTTACCGCTAGTACCACTTAGTGCTGCCAGCAGTAAATACGACACCGGATAATCTGGTCTCCTTGCGTCACGCATCACGCGTTACGCGTCACGACTATAACCAGTGGAATAATTACCGTTATAAGCACTTAGTATTTTTTGTAATATACAGGTTATATTAATATTTCCTAAATATTCTTACCCTGAGGCTTTTTCCCTTCAATGCTGCTAAAATAATAAAGCCCTCCCGGATAAGGAAGGGCTTTATGAAACGTTATTTTAAGGTGTATAGGTAAATGAGTATGGGGCGCTCTGTACTCCTCCTGATGTTATTACAACTACATTATATGTCCCGGATGTAGCAGGGCGCTCTGTATATACCTGATTACCATTAATCCATGAATGTACAGGAATATTTGTGCCATTAAATGTGACTGTTCCTTCATTTATACCAAAGTTTGTACCATTAATAAGAATTTCATTTATTCCATGATTTGCCACACTTGTTATAGTCGGTGCATTGGGATCGGCATTTACATAATATGGGTAAGATGCACTTGCCACTCCGTTTATCGTTACAATAACAGGTGATTCACCTGTTCTATTTGGTAATATAACATTTATGGCTGAACCGGTTACATTTATAGATTGTATAGTGGCATTAGTTCCGCCAAAGGTTACTGTACTGTTGGAAGTGCTTGCATTGGGATCCATATTTGATAAACTGATAGTTGCAGTACCTCCTGCTGTGCCGGGGCTGGGGCTGACAGAATTGATTACAGGAGTCAATGGCCCTGATGTCGGGGTACATGTACATGTCGGTGTTTGACTTCCCTGGGTTGGAAATGTTGTTGGAGTTCCACCGGAAGGTGTGGGAGTGGCACCTAAGAGTACTATATTGGCCTCTTTTGTCTCACCTGTTCCAATATCTACTGTGGTAGAGCCATTTAATACTGTTACTCCGCTCTGACTTTCACCTGTTACCTTTATATTTGTTGCAGGAACTCCTGGCAGGTTATAGTAACCGTTCGGATCTGTTTTAACATATGCGCCGAACCCTTCTATACGAACAGTTGCATTCGGATCAGGCCGATTGTTGTAAGTTACATGTCCGTAAACTGTCCCTGTCCCTGCTACTACTGTTACTGGAACCTGAGCAGAACTGTTTCCACTCACTCCGTTTATAAACCCTGTGCCTGCTTTTGTAGCAATGAAAATACCTGTATTTGTTCCTATTGTTCCTATATCACCTGTGACAGACCATGTCGTGTCAGGTCTTACAACAGTATTATTGGAACCTGTTGCATAGGAAGAAAACTGGAATGTTCCTCCTATACCAACGGGCAATAAATGATTGGAAGGAATAATTTTGAAATCGGTAAATCCACTGTAAGAATTCGGGTCTGATACAGGTACATCCTGGGCAATGGAAACATAAGACTGGTGCTCTACAGTCAGCCTGTTAATTCCTACGGGAATACCGTTTATGGTGAAACTGCCGTCGGAATTTGTGGTTACTGATATACCTGCTATGGTTACAGTAGCACCTGATAGAGCTTTATAGTTTGTCGGAGGGTTATTTGTATATAACATTATCATACCGGGAGTTTTTCCTGCCCCGGAGCTTTCTATTTTTTCGTCTCCTAAGAAAGGAATAAATACAAAGCCTCCCTGGGAACCGAAGATTGAAGAAACGAGTGCTACGAGAGCTCCGCATCCGGTGAACAAAATCGATGAGATAACAAGTAAGAGTAAAAATGAGAATAAATACTTTTTCAATTACCTTCCTCCTTTTTATAAAATTTAGTAAAATGCAATAAATTACGATAAATAGTAATAGATTGCAATAAATTACATTTGTTAATTCTATAGGAGTATAAAAAAATCCTTTTCTCTAAAGAATTTTATGATGGATACCGAGTTTTTTAATATATTTCCTTACTTCTTCTGATTCCGGCCCTGTGGGGGCAATAGTGATGTATTCGTTAAAATATCGTGACGCTTTTGATTTTTTACCTTTATTCATACAGGCAATAGCTGCGTGATATAAAATTTCTTCTCTTGGAGGCACTTTAAAGACAGATTTTATAAAATGTTCGAAAGGAGCATTTGAACTGTGAAATTCTTCGTCTGTTTTACCTGAAAGTGCTGCGTCAAAATGTTTTATTGCACCTTCCAGATCTTTAAGTCCGGTCAGAATGAGTCCATGCTGGTAATTTCCTGATATATTCTCAGGCTCTATGTCCAGAAATTTTTCATTATATTCTCTTGCTTTTTCCAGTGCATCCAGTTCATAATAAATCAGACATAGATTATAACAGGCAAAACCTTTAATTTTCATGTCTTCACTCATGAGAGATTTTTCAAAATAGCTTACTGTCCGTTCCATTCTTCCTTCTGCCTTTTCCACTATAGCTATTTCGTTATAAAGCCAGAGGTTGGCCGGCTCCAGTTCAAGGGCTTTTTCCAGATGTCTCAACGCCAGATCATACAGTTTTTGTTCATAATAAAGTAATCCTGCCGAGTTCTGAATTATTCCTATATTTTTATCGATTCTGAGGCATATATTGTAATATTTTAATGACATGGTATATTGTTTCTCTCTGTAATATATATCAGCCAGGATAAAATTTATATTCATATCCTTTGAATCATATACTTTTTCATAACAGGCCTTACTTTTTTCATAGTCTCCGGTTTTATAATAAATTTCTCCTGCAAGCATATTGGCTTCCCTGTCATCTGGATTTATAGATAAAACCTTTTCATAATAAACCAATGCTTTTCGGTAATCTTCTTTTGTAAGATATATATTTCCTGTGGCTTTATTTATTTCTTTGTTATCAGGCTTTAATTCCAGTGCAGCAGAATAATAGTCCAGACTTTTATCTATATTGCCTTCTTTAAAATAAAATGTGCCAAGCTCATAAAAGGCTTCATGGATCTTCCTGTCAAGTGAAATTGATCTTTCTAAATATGCAATTCCTTCGTCAATATTTCCTTTTTTTAACAATATTTTCCCCATACCGTAAACTGCTTTACTGTAATCACTATCTGCTTCAAGTATTATATTATAATATTTAATTGCTTCTTCTATATTATCGCTTTCTTCGTATATGAGAGCAATACCGCACAGACTTTCACGATCTCCTTCCTGTAATTTCAAACATTCTTCATATGTTTCCAGAGCTCCCTGGATATTCCCTGTTTTCCAGTAACATAGAGCAAGATTTTTAAAAGAAGATACATCTCCGTAACTGTTGTCCAGAATTTCTTTGTAAATATCTCTTCCTGCAAAAAAATCTTCCAGTTCTATATACATATGGCCAATTTTAAATAAGATTTCTTTTTTATCTCCTCTGAGATCCAGTGATTTTTTATAATATTCTATTGAAGATTTTCTATTACCTGTTTCACTGTATAGCTCGGCAAGCTTCAGATTTATATCAAGATTTTTAGGATCCCGGCGCACAAGTTCTTCATAAAGTTCGAGAGATTTTTCTGTTTCACCGTTCTGAAGATAAGAGAATGCAAGCCTGACCATGGCAGGAGTGTAGGATTTATCAATGTGCAGTACCCTGTTATAATAATCCATGGCTTTTTTATAATCCTGCTGCTGTTCATAAAGTCGCCCCAGATTATAGTTGGCCATGATATTTCCTCTGTCATTATAGAGTATTTTTTCAAGATATTTTTTTGCTTCAGGAAGTTTATCTCTTCCTACATATACTACAGCCATTATATAATTGGCTTCCAGGTTGGAAGGCCCTGTTTCAAGAATTCTTCTGCCATATTTGAGAGCACTGTCGAAATCTTCCTGCTCAAGAGAGTAACCGGCAAGAGATAAAAGAAGTTTTGTATTATATGGATCCAGTTCCAGAGCTGACAGTCTCTCTTCGAAGGCTTCTTCTGTAGAGCCCTGTAAGTCATAAATCGTTGCCATATTTATATGGGCTGATATATTTTTGCTGTCCAGTTCCAGAATATTTTTATAAATTTTGATGGCCCTCTGAAAATTTCCTTCTTCCTGAGATAATTCTGCTAGATTCTGCAGGGCTCCCACATTTTTTTTATCCAGTGAGAGCACTTTTTTAAAGGTTTCTATTGTTGGCCCCAGATAACCTTTGTCATATTTTGTTTTCCCTTTATAAGCTTCTCCAAGCCCCAGGAGAGCCCTTTTATTATCAGGTTCCACCTTCAATGCTTCATGGTAATGGCTGATTGCCATATTCCACTGTTCTCTGAATTGATAAAAACTGCCGAGATTAATATTGACTTCTACATTTTCCGGTTCTATCTGTAACGCCACATGATAATGAGATGAAGCGGAATCAAGATTACCCTGTTCAAAATATATATTGCCAATCCTGATATGAATATCTAAATCTTCAGGATTAATCTCCAGTAATTTCTGATAATATTTTATCGACATATTAGTATTATTATTCTGGTGATATATGGTAGCCAGATTCATCAGAGCTTCTCTGTCTGGCCCTATGTTAAGACATTTTTCATAGGCTATAACAGCACTGTTTATATCACCTGATTTTTTATAAATACCTGCTATGACATTGTATAATCCCTGTCTTGAAGGTTCTATAGTCAGGGCTCTCTGCAGATAATCAAGAGCGCGATCCGGTTTTTTATATTTTTCATAAATGAGTCCAAGATTCAGATTTACAAGAAACAGATTTTCATCCAGAGAGAAGGCTTTTTCAAAGTATTCCAGAGATTTCTGGAAATCACCGTTTTTTTTGTAAATTATGCCAAGATTTACATAAACATCAATGAATTCCGGTGCCATTTGTTCGCATACATTGTAATATTCTATAGATTTATCTATCTCTCCTGACTCTTCATATATTTGAGCGAGAGAATAATAGGCATCCAGATAATTATTATCTGCTTCAATGGTTTTTTGCAGATGTTTTATGGCTTTTTTTCTGTCACCTTTTGTAAGGTATATACTGGAAAGTTCAAAATATACAAAAGGATCATCGTTAATCTCCAGTACTTTATTGAAATAGTCTATGGCTCTGTCAAAGTGTTCTTTTTTTACCGCAATGAGACCAAGATTGATGAGTGGCTCAGGTGATGTATCATCCAGTTCCTGTGCTTTTTGCGTATGATATTCTGCCTTGTCCAGTTTATCCAGATGCAAATAAACCTCTGCCAGGCCGAGGTGGGCAGCTGTGTAAAAGGGGTTTATTCCGAGAGCTTTTTCATATCTCTGTATGGCAAAAGAAAAATTTTCCAGCGCATTATAGCAGGAGGCCATATAAAAATGTATTTCAGGTTTTGCTTCCACAGTGCCTGACGAATATTCAAAATGTGACAGAGCCAGTTCATATTCTTCTTTTTCCCAGAATATTTTCCCCAGTTCATAATGGGTAATTTCGTCGTCAGGATACAGGTTTAATACCTTATGGTAATGGGCTATGGCATTATCCAGATCGCCCATGTTAGAGTAACATTCTCCGAGTCTGGCATGGGCAAGACCATAGGAATTGTCTATATTTATAACTGTTTTATAATAATTTAAAGCTGTGTTATGTTCCTTTCTGGCCCTTGCTATTTCTCCGAGATCATAATAAGCATCTGCATTATATGGGTCCTTTTTGATAGCATGTTTTAATTGATTTATTTTTAAATCCAGGTTTGTTCCTGAACCGGTCTGTGTAAAGGAATGTTCGTCAGGACTATCCTCATTAAGTCTCCTGTGTTTTTTCGTTCCTTTAGAAATATTTCCCAGCAAAAGCAGCACCTCAAAACTGTCATGACTATAAAGTAACTATGAATATTCTTTTTCTCTATCTTAATACCTTGTGAAAATATATAAAAAATTGCGATTATAATATTGATATTTTTTGAGTTATGGACAGGAGCTTTACTTTATATGTAATTTTGATTAAAATGGAGTTGCCTGTAAATACAGGACTTTACATAAAAGCAGAGAATATATATCAAAATAATAAAGGAGTCTGGAGCATGAAAGAAAGTAAAGAAAAATCACTTGAAGATAAATATAAAATTTTTAAAAAATCCTGTTTTTATTATGCACTTACTGCCATACTTACTCCTCCCGTGGCAGTAGTTCTTGCCATTTCCGCCAGAAATAGCGAAGAATTATATAATCTCATATTTCTGGTTATTTTGACAGAGGTTTATACTGTAGTAAGAGCCTTTTTTGATTATGAGGAAACAAAAAAGCTGGGAAAATTTTTATCTGACACCCCATCTGAACCGTCAAAGGAAAATGCATAAATTTTTTGTAAGTTATAATATTTATCAGTTACCTGCTTCACTACAGAGAACTTCCTGTATAACCTGCTGGAATCTCGATAATAAAAACGGTTTTTCCAGGTATCTGTTGCCTATTTCCTCTAAAAAGGATCTCGTATAAGGATTTATAATATCACCTGTAGAAAAGACGATTTTATCTGTCAGATGGGGGAACTTTTCTTTTATTATAAAGTATAATTCTTTGCCTCCCAGCCCCGGCATTTTCATATCCAGAATAATTAAATCGAAATCCTGATGTTCCGCTATCTTTTCCAGAGCTTCTTCACCACTGTCGGATGTTGTTATATTATGTTCCATATCTTCAAGGACATTCGTTACCATGTCGAGTATTATTGGCTCATCATCCACTACCATAATTTTTTTGTGTTTCTGTTCTTCCCCTGTAATTTCTAACGGTTTTATTTCTTCTTCTTTAATTTCAGCGTAATCTTTAGAAACAGGCAATTCTATGGTGAAACATGTGCCTTCTCCTTCTTTACTGGTAACATCTATAGTTCCGCCATGTTCTTCTATTATACCCCTGGAAATACTCAGACCCAGACCGGTTCCTTCTCCTTTTTCTTTTGTGGTGAAAAAAGGCTCGAAGATTTTTAACTGATTTTCTTTACTTATACCGGGGCCGTTATCTTTGAATCTTATTTCTACCATATTACTTCTGGTGCATGTGTCTACTACTATATTATTTCCTTTACCGGACTTTATAATTGCCTGTTCCGCATTAATAAGTAAATTTAATATGACCTGCTGTATCTGATGAGAATCTCCCATGATAGAGGGAAGTTTTTCCATAAGATTTTTTTTAATAACTATATTATGTACTCCAAGTTCATATTCTCTCAGGGCTAAAGAATTTAAGATAATATGATTTATATCGACCTGTGTCGTTTCTACTTTATGTTTTCTTACAAAACTTAACAGGTTTTGAATTATTTTTCTGCATCTTTCAGCCTGAGTTGATATTTTTTCCAGATCGTGCTTTATAGAAGTGTCTATATTACTTTTTATAAGAAGTTCTGCATAACCCAGAACTCCTGTGAGAGGATTATTCAGTTCATGGGCAACTCCTGATATAAGCTGTCCTACCGATGAGAGTTTTTCTACCTGAATCAACTGATATTCAAGCTGTTTTTCTTTTGTTAAATCTTTTAATACTATTATGATACCTGAAAAATTTCCGTCCTGTTCCGTAATGGCATTGGCATATATGGAGAAATATCCGTCTTTTTCCAGGGTTGCAGAAACAGGTTTGCTTTTATCAAGATAAATCTTTTCTATCGAATCACAGAGGATACAGTCACATTTATTCTTTCCCCACTCTTTCGGCAATGTTATACCCATGGAAGGGAGTATTTCTTTTGCAGAAGGATTAAGCATTACAAGCTCATAGTTCTTATTAATCATAAGGACGCCATTGCTTAAAGAATCCAGAACTGTCTGTATTTTCTTATGATCGGTAGAGAATATGGAACTCATTTTATTCAGTTCCACTGCAGTATGATTTGCTATGGAATGAAATAATTTCTTTTCTTCTTCGGTAAAAGCATTTTTCATACCTCCTGTAATAAAAAGAACTGCTGTAATTTTATTTGCCACTATAACCGGTTCTGATATAAAGGTTTCTACCCGGCTTTTACCTGATTCCTGGGCAGAAGGATCTATTCTTGTTTCAATTATAAAGGAAATATTTTGATCTTTTTCCCCGGAATAAGTTTCTATTACTTTTGCTTTAAGATCGTCAGTATAACTTTCACGTAATTTCTCTCGAATTTTTAAGACAATTTTTTCCCCTTCGTCAAAGAAAAATGCTCCTGCTGCATCGTATTTTATTATATTATATAACGTATTTACTATAAGGCTGAATAATTCTTCATAACTTACAAAATTGGATACTGCTTTACTGATATCGTAGAGAGAAGCCAGTTCGAAAGCTCTCTTTCTGAGCTCTTCCTGTTTAATTTTTACTTCTGACGTTGCTCTGATTTTATTAATAGCTTTTGCTATGACATTTTTTATCTGTTCTATACTTTCAAAAGGTTTGATGAGATAATCGAAAGCGCCAAAGCGTAGTGCATCTACAGAGGTCTCTATGGAAGCATAGCCTGTCATCATAATTACTTCTGTTAGAGGAGAAACTTCTTTTATCCTGCTTAATAGTTCTACACCGTTCATTTCAGGCATCTTTATATCGGTAATGACCAGATGAGGCATTTCTTTTTTTACTATTTCAAGTGCTTCAAGACCGTTTTTTGCAGTAAAAACTGTAAAGTCTCTGCTGAATAAATGAGTGAAAATCTCCAGTATATCCAGCTCATCATCTACAACTATTATTTTTGGCTTAATCAAAAGAGTACCTCCTGCAACTTTGTTTTCGTGACGCGTAACGCGTGACGGGAAGTAATATTTATGGTTTATTATCTTAATTAGGGGTTGTAAAAAAATAACCTTATCATATTTACAATCGTGACGCGTAACGCGTCACGCGTCACGCGAGGAAAATAACCATAATTTGCAAGAGTTATTTTCTTACAGTCCCTTAATAATTATACTACGTGAATTACCTACGGTAGAATGAATTCTTAGGCTTCCTGTTTCGTTGACTGTGCTTGCCTTCGGCAGAAAACCTTCAGGTAGAGGCATAGTCTCTACAGGCGTTAATTCCCTGTATTCCACAGGTACTGATTTATTATTTAAATCTAATTTTCCTATATATTTCACTGTTTTAGCCGATTTAACGTCTCTGTCTTCACTATAACCACATACATTACAGGTGAATATCCTGTCCGAAAGAGAGATTTCTACTATATTACCGCAATTATGGCACCATTTCGTTGTTGGCAAATTCCTGTCCAGTATTATTACCTGTCCCGATTGTTCTAATTTACTCTTTATCGTTCCAAGTGCTGAATTCTGAACCTGTTTACCGAATAATCCTTTGTACCAGCCACTTATATTCTCATCCTGAATATAAATTATTTCATTCTTTTTTAACAGGTTAGATACTATCTTATTTGCTTTATCTCTCCTCTGATTGGCTATATGTTCATATTCTCTTCTTATGGCAAGACGTATTTTATATCTATTCTTTGAACCCTTTACTCTGCGATGTAATTTCCTTTGCAGAGACTTAAGGCGTTTACTTTCTCCAATAGATATATTATATTTCTCACCTTCCGATGTGGTTATTGTTGTTTTTATTCCGAAGTCCAATCCCGTTGACTCATTCTTTTTCTTTATTACTGCAGAACCGCATACGGTGATATAACACGTTATATGTATATAATAACCTGATGGTTTCTTTATTAATTTTGCATTGGCTATCTCATAATACGGCTTTATCTGATCAAGCCCTCTTACTATGAGAGGTCTTTTCAGTCCGTTTATCTTTATACGGTTTCTACCTGTGATTTTATGAGTTACTCCATATTGAGATAGCTCTATCGAATTATATTCACTTTTATATCTTAATTTCCCAACACGTCGGCCTTTCTTTTTTCTTGCCGATAAAACTCTTATATTACACTGGAGCGTTTTTAATACATCCTGACGGTTTTTAGACGGAAGATATTTCAGCGTTCTCTCTTCTGCCTCTCTGTCTTTATTCAGCACTATAACTTTTTTGTTCTTATAGTCATATTCAAAGGGGTTTCCTGCTGACAGGATATGATTATAGAGCCATTTCGCTTCTACAAAGAACATCTTTAAAATTTCCTGTTCTGATTTATTTAAATGAGAAGTAACTACCTTCAGAGGAAATACTTTACAAACCTGACTTTTACGTTTTTCCCGGGTTTCTGCCATAGTCTGTTTAATTTTATTTTTCTTTTCTTCAGAACAGGTTTTCATATAAATGTCATCTCCTACCTGAGTATAACATTTCTTTTACGTCTTTTTCAAGCTTTTTAAGAATAACTTTATTTTTACCTGTCCCATCCACTATCCCACGAATCAATTCGTGAACTTTCGCCGGGAGCGTAATCAGAATATTTCCATTATAAAATCTTAGACTTTTCTATAGAAATAATTTATAATATAATAGTAAGCGGTAAACAGTGAACAGTTATCGTTATCAGTGAGTAGAAAATTATTCTTGATTTTCTGTAATAAATTGTTCCTATTATCTATTGTTTATATTTTTAATACTGGTCACTGGTCACTGGTCACTGATCACTGAATTGAGGAGGGATATTTATGAATAACACAGGTGAATTTTTTATTAACGAAATAAATAAAGTTATACCTGGAGAACAGAGAGAAAATGCTTCATATCAAACATTTCTTCACGATTATTTCAAAGAAGAATTAAAGAAAGATTATGTAAAAATTTTTGTTGGTTTTAAAGAAATACTCGATACGGAAGTTGAGAAATACGGAGATGTCCTTTGTAAATTTAAGACTACTGATTCTATACTGATGCATACAAAGACAGATTTGCTTGATACTATAAAAAATCTGAGTTCAGTACGTTTTATAGAAATGGATTATCCTGTTTCCCTCATAGTTCCTCCGGAATATGTGGAAGGTCACGGGCCATCTCAGGATACGGACTGGAATATGCGTCTTATAGGTGCTCCCTATGCATGGAATCTGAATGCCACAGGAAGTGGCGTTAAGCTCGGTATAATAGATACGGGAATAGACTACAATCATCCATGTTTGAAGGATAATGTAAAAGGTGGACATAACTTTGTAGATGATAGTAAAGATCCCTTTGATGATAACGGTCATGGCACTCATTGCGCGGGTATTGCAGCTGCTTCAGGAGAAGCCAATCTGACAGGTGTGGCTACAAGGGCTGATCTTTATGCACTGAAGGTGTTAAGTGCCACCGGTGGTGGCCGTACGTCCGGTATCGTAGCTGCTATAGACTGGGCGGTAAGTAATGGCCTTCAGGTTTTAAGCATGAGCCTTGGAAGCCGTTTCCCTGCTTCTGCCATGCATGAAGCTCTTATTGCCGCTCATGAAAGAGGTCTCATACTTGTAGCCGCATCGGGCAACGAAATGATAGGCCCCGGTTTCCCAGCTTTTTACAGAGAGGTTGTATCTGTAGGTGCAGTAGACAGAAATAAAAAACCTGCCAGTTTTACCAACCGCGATCCGGGAGTTGATATAGCAGCACCGGGAGTAGGTGTTTATTCTTCAATTCCGGGAGGGAAATTTGCTTCCTATAGCGGAACATCCATGGCCTGCCCCCATGTAAGCGGTGTGTTTACTGCAATTCTCGGTGAAAGAAGAATGGATAATATAGAAGCAGAAAATCTTATCTATGATACGGCAGAAGATATAAAAAGACATTCCTGGGAGGTCGGCCGGGGACTCGTAAGAATAGATAATGGATTGAAGAGGTTATAGACATATATGTGGTCCTGTTATAAAGGAAATAACTGCCATACGTCCTGTGTATGTGGCAGTCCAGCCCTGAACGGTTCTTTGTTATGGTCCTATGATACAGGGGAGAAGATAAATGCCTCCCCTGTTATTATAAATAATACTCTTTATATTGTTACAGAAGAGGGAACCCTGTATGCACTGACAGGTGATAAGGGAAAGTTATTGTGGAAATATAAGGATTCAGATGAAGATAACAGCATGGTTAAAAAAAATCCTCCTCTTGTAACAGATGATACAGTGTATTTTACCGGTAAAAACGGCAACATTTATGCTCTGTCTTCTGAAAATGGAGAGATTAAATGGACATATGAAACAGGAAGCATAATAAATTCTTCTCCTGCAATATGTGAAGATGTATTATATACAGGTACAGTGGACGGAACCATTTATGCTATTGATATGGTCGGAGGAGAGAAAAAATGGTCTTTCCATGCCGGAGGTACCTGTGCTTCCTCTCCTGTAATATATGGAGGTATGCTCTTTATCGGTTCTGATAACATATTTTATGTGATAGATATAGAGAAAGGACAGAAAAGATGGGCCTATACACTGGAAAAACCCGTCTGTTCATCTCCTGCTATTTATAACGGAGCAATTTATGTGAGTGCCGGTTATATATATTGTCTTGATATTATTAACGGTGCGAAAAGATGGATCGCAGAAGTTGAAGGGGAACCTCTCACTGAGACCCCTGTCATTACAGCCAGTTCCATTTTCATTCCTACGAGAGTATACATGAAAGAACTGGATAAAACGGTAGGTGTTCTTTATTCTCTGGAAGTCAGTAATGCTGCCCGTCAGTGGGCATTTTTTTCATGGGGAAGCATTACCGAACCTGCAGTGTCAGGGAATTTTATGTATGCAGGCAGCGGTGACGGAAAACTTTATGCTATTGATGCAGGGTGCGGTCTCCAGAAGTGGGTTTATGAAACAGAATCAATAATTAATTCTTCACCTGCCGTGGGAGAAGGCTGTGTGTTCACTGGTGCCAATAACGGCATGGTTTATGCTGTTATATAAGTCGTAATGTGTGATGCGTAACAGGTTATATTCAACGCATTACGCATCACACATTACGCATTACAAGGAAATATAAAGCTGGTTGTGAAAATTTATGAAACTTTTAGATAAAAAACTTTACAGTGTAATGCTTGCTTATTTCGGTTACAGTTACGGAGTGGATTTAAGCAGGGAAACGCGAAATGTACAGTTAGGTATTCTTTATCTCGGTACAATGTTGAAAAATAACGGTTATAAAGTAAATATTTTATGTACCGATTTCCCGTGGCTCGATAACATAATTGAGAAAATAAGGAATGAACATATTGCTATAGCCGGTTTTTATACCATTACAGATAATATAGACAGATGTGTCAGATGTGCTTCACTATTGAAAGAATTGTTTCCTGACCTGATTATTCTTATGGGAGGCCCTCATGCTTCTGTTCTGGATAAGGAAATACTGGAAAAGCATAACTCTGTTGATATGATAGTAAGAGGAGAAGCTGAATATACACTTCTCAGTATTGCAAGATTTTTTTATGATGGTTCTGGAGAACTCAAAGACATAAAAGGAATAACTTATAGAAAAAATAATGAAATCTGCCGCAATGACGATGCTCCTTTTGTATCTGATCTGGACTCTTTACCTCTTCCTGACAGGGATTTACTGGAAGAACCTGTGAGAAGTACCGATATATTTTATCCCAGAATAATAACAGGCAGGGGATGCCCTTTTAAATGCGCTTTCTGTTATGAAGGTTTTCATGGAAGTGCCTACAGAATGAGGAGTGCCGAAGATGTACTCAGGGAAGTGGACAGCCTCATTAAAAGAGGGGAGATTGGTTATATATTGTTCCTGGACGATACCTTCAGTGTTCATCCTCAGAGGACTATGAAAATATGTAAAGGTCTCAGAAATATGTCGGAAGAAGGAAGAAAATTTGTATGGTTTTCAGAAGGAAGAGTTGATGTTCTTTCAAAATATCCCAGACTGATTTATGCCATGAAACTTGCAGGACTTGCTGTAATTCAGCTCGGTGTCGAATGTGCTGACCAGAAGATACTGGATATGTATGAGAAACATATAACACTGGAACAGATAGAAGAAGCTATAAGAATCTGTGTTGATGCGAAGATTCCATCTATCTCCATAAATTTTATCCTTGGAGGGCCTTTTGAATGCAGGGAACTTTATGAGAAAAATCTCGATTTTGTAAGGAAGTTAATGAAATTTGCACCGGGAAGACTCAATGTAAGTTCCACCCTTTTAGCTCCCTTTCACGGTACCAGGATTATGAAAGAACCGGCCCGTTTCGGATTGAAAATCATTGACAGAGAGTGTAAAACCGGCATCACAAATAAAACATGTTTCTGTGAAACAGATTATATGAATGAATATGAACTTACCGGTTTAAGAATTGATTTTGACAGGGACGTTTTGAATATAATGATAGATGTGTCAAAAGATCTGACAAGAGATATAATCTATGAAATTTTTTCCGTTAAATATTTCGGTGTCGATTCACAGTGGGCAACACTTTTATCCTATGATAGAGGCATAAGGAGATTCATAAACCTGAAGATACATAAATCATATTTTTCTATAGACGAAGTGGAAGAAGACAGCCTCTCAGATTACTATCCTGTGAGAACTTATCCTCTCGTTTATGATGATAATAACAGAGTGGTTTTTTATAAAATATACGGAAAAGAAATTCTGAATGATATAGACAGCAGGCTTTATGAGTATTCGTCCGGAAAAAGAACGTTCAGAGAGATTCTCAATATAGCGAAAGAACAGCTATTTAAAGAACTGCCGTCAGAAGAAGTTTATAAGAGAGTGAAAGATTTTTATGTGACAGTAGATAAATTATACGGTGTAATTTTTTCGAAAATTTAGATGGGGAATGGTGAGTAGTGAGTAGTGAAAAGTGAGTAGTGAAAACTGAAAAATGAAAAGTGAAGTCTACCCGTCACGCGTTACGCGTTACGCGTCACGATTAAAATAAAAAATGGTTGATAGAAATTTTACGGAAAGTGGTAATATTATGAAGTCAAATAACAATATTGACAAAAATTTAAAAACTATTCTTTTTATATCTCTCGGATACAGTTATGGCGTAACTTTCGACAAAAGTTCCTGTTATGTCCAGTTAGGACTGCTTTATCTCGCCACAGTGCTGAAACAGAAAGGTTATAAAGTAAGTCTCTTATACAGTGATTATCCCGATGTTGACGAAATAATCGAACAAATAAAATCCCGTCATGTCGCTGTGGCCGGATTTTATACTACTACGGAAAATATATATCGTTCCCTTAAATGTGCCGGTATGCTGAAAAAGCGTTTCCCCGATTTAATCATTATAATGGGCGGACCCCATGCGAGTGTTATGGATAAACACATACTCGAAACATATAAATATATTGATCTTATAGCAAGGGGAGAGGGGGAAAATACTGTAATTCAACTGGCAGAATATTATTTTGAAGGAAAAAATGCTCTCGAACATATAAAAGGCATAAGTTATAGAAAAAATAATGAATTTTATCAAAACAGTGACAGTCCTTTTATAGATTCTCTGGATAATCTTCCCGTCCCCGACAGAGATTTACTGGAAGAACCTTTAAGGAGCTTTGATATTAAGTTTCCCAGGATAATAACAGGCAGAGGGTGTCCCTTTAAATGCACCTTCTGCTATGAAGGTTTTCTGGGAAGTTCCTACAGGATGAGAAGCGCCGAACATGTCCTCGATGAAATAAAATATCTTCATAAAAGAGGAGACATAAGTTATTTGAGATTTCTGGATGACACATTCACCGTAAATCCTCAGAGAACAATGAAGATCTGTAAAGGTCTCAGAGACATGTCCGAAGAGGGAACAAAATTCATATGGTTTGCAGAAGGGAGAGTCGATGTACTTTCCAGATACCCCAGACTTCTTTATGCAATGAGCCTCGCCGGTCTTGCAGTGCTTCAAATTGGTGTTGAATGTGCAGAACAGCAGGTTCTGGATATGTATCAAAAAAATATAACTCTTGAAGAGATTGAAGAAGTGGTCAGAACGTGTAATTCTGCATTGATACCTTCCGTATCCATAAATTTTATCATAGGAGGCCCTCTTGAAAGCAGAGACCTTTACAGAAAAAATCTGGATTTTGTCAGAAAACTTATGAACCTGGCACCTGGCAGGTTGAATATAACTTCTACCCTTCTTGTGCCTTTCCCGGGAACAAAGATTATGAAAGAACCTGAACAATTCGGCCTTAATATTACAGACAACGAATGTATAACCGGTATGACGAACGATACATGTTTCTGTGAAAATGAAACTTTAAACTGCTGTGAAATAACAGGCATAAAGAGGGATTTTGACAGGGATGTATGGAAGATAATGGCTGAAATATCGAGAGACGTTCCATATGATATAATTTCTCAGAATTTTTCTCTCAAATCGAGCGGTATAGAAACACCATGGGCGGCACTATTCTCTGATGATACAGGTGTAAGAAGATTTTATAACCTGAAACTTCATAAGATAAACCTGTCTTTCAGCGAAGTGAAAGAAGATGATCTTCTAAATTATTACCCTTCAAGAACTTATCCCCTGTTCTATAACGAAGATAACAGGATTGTTTTACATAAGGTTTACGGAAAAGAAATTCTTGATGATACAGAAAGCAGACTCTATGAACTTTCTTCCGGTAAAAGAACGTTCAGGGAGATTCTTAATATGGCAGAAGAAGAGAAGGTATTTACGGATAGAGATTCTTCTTCAGTTTACGAAAAAGTCAAAAATTTTTATAGACTTATGGAAAAATTCTGTGCAATTATATTTCTTAAGATCTAGAAAAGTGATTTAATACCATCTCTGAAGCTTATCGTAAATCTCTGACGATTTAGCAGGAAAATTATATCCTTTTTTCAATAATTCCTGATGTTTTTTCGCAGTTTTCATGTCTAATTCTCTTTCTCTCACTGAGCTATAACCATGTACATCAGATTTTTCTCTGTACTCTGAAAGGATATATTCGAAAAGTATCAATCTGCCTCTATGTAATATGGATGGTTCAAGTGTTTCAGGTTCTATTGCCATGAGTCTTTCCTGAAAATTTCGTTTTTCTTCATCGGACATTCTGTAATCAAGTAATATCTCACAGGGTATTTCATAAATATTTTCCGCATCGAATACAAATATTTTATCTGAAGAATTTATTGTTTCCTCTTCCGTGTAATCTCTTATAAATTCTGCCGGCACAATATATAAATCACCGGAGTTGCTTGAGAGAATATAATTTTTTCCGGACAGCTCTTCCATAATATTCATATTGAAAAACCTCCCCTTATATAGATATAAAAAAATGGCGAGTCACCTCACCATTTTTTTATTCTTTATTCTTCTTTAATCTGAATGTCATCTATTTTCCATGTGCCTTTTTCATAAACCATATAGGCTTTCCCCCTGTAATAAGCTCTGTGGAGAGATCCTTTGGAGTTATAATCTTCCGAATAGATTCTCAGCTTTACGACTGCTTCGTAACCGTCATTACTTATAACATGTCTGTCAGTCAGTTCAATAGTATAGTTGTTTTCCCAGTTGTCATAAAACCACCCGTAAGAATGGTTTGTTCTCCATCTGTTACTTCTCAGGGCATAGGCAGCTTTAAAATCCCTTCCGGATATAGCCTGATAGTGTCTGTCCAGCACTGCCATTATGTCATAATCTTCATCTCCTCCGTATGAAATAGATGCAGTTAATATAAAGAATAACAGAAGAACGGATAATAGAGAAATTTTTTTCATTTGCTCACCTCCCTTATTATGAAAATATTTCTATGAATGTTAAGAAAAATCCTTCTCTTATTCTATAATGCCTCCTCCGACTACGGAATCTCCTTCGTACATGACAAAAGATTGTCCTCCACATACAGCCCAGACCGGTTCGAGAAAAATTACTTTATATTTTCCTTCACCCGGTTCTTTTAACAGACATGTCTCGAGTTTTCCCCTGTATCTTATCCTTCCTTTCAGCAAAGCCTTTTCATCCGGCATGTATATGAAATTTGCATCGGAAAAAACAAGTTCTTTTCTGTAAAGTTCTTCCCTGGTGCCGAGTGTTATTTCATTTTTAAGTGTATCTATGGAAGTGACATAAAGGCGTTCTTTATAGGATACGGCGAGTCCTCTCCTCTGTCCTATCGTGTAAAAAGGGAACCCTTTATGTGTTCCTATGATTTCTCCGTAACTGTTCAGAAAATTTCCTTCTGAAATCTTTACTCCTCTGGACTGTAAAAATGTCCTGTAATTATTGTCAGGAATAAAGCATATTTCCTGACTTTCCGGTTTTTCAGAAACTTTAATATTGTACCGGGCCAGTTTTTCTTTTACTTCTTCTTTTTTCATTTCTCCCAGGGGAAATAAAGTTTTAGACAGGCTTTCCTGTGTCAGAGCCCATAGATAATAAGATTGATCCTTATCTTTATCAATACCGCATTTAAGGAGAAATCTTTGTTTCTCTCTCGAATAACAGACTCTGGCATAATGGCCTGTGGCCAGAAAATCTGCACCGTAAGAAATAATTTTTTTCAGAAGAAACTTCCACTTTATGGCACTGTTACATACAATACATGGATTGGGAGTAAGTCCTGTTCTGTAACCATTTACAAAATAATCTATTACATCTTTTTGAAAAACCTCTGAACCATCTATTACCAGATGGGAAACACCAAGACCGGAACATATGGCTTTTGCATCTTTGATTGCCTCAAGGGAACAGCAGGATTTTGGAGAATATGGAGTGTCTCCATAACAGAAGAGTTTTAATGTTACACCGAATACATCATAACCTTCTTCTTTTAATTTTATGAGAGCATAGGAACTGTCTGTTCCTCCGCTCATTGCAACGGCTACGGTTTGTTTCATGTTAATGAAATTCTTCATTAACAGATAAAGCCCTTCCGAAGAAGGGCTTTATCTGAAAGATTATTTACTTATATCGGGAGTATAGCTTCATAAGGATCACTCTGCTGACCTTCCTGTGTTGTTACTACTACGGTATAGGTTCCACCTCCAGGGTGTGTGATAGTTATTGTATTCATCCCCCAGGTTATTACTGTCATAGGGGTACCGTTAAATGTTACTGTACCTCCAGGAGGAAAACCAAAATTCATTCCATTAATAAGCACCTCGGACCCTCCAGGCGCTACATGATCTATAACAGGTTTTGGAGGTGTAGGCGTACTGGTTGGAGTAGATGTCGGAGTCGGTGTAAGTGTGGGGCCGCCCGATGTTGCAGTTGGTGTGGGAGTAAAAGTAGGTCCACCCGGTGTCATAGTCGGAGTCGGTGTAAGTGTGGGTCCCCCCGGTGTTACAGTGGGAGTAAGTGTGGGCCCCCCAGGTGTTATAGTAGGAGTAGGCGGAATATCTGTCGGGATTACAGTTGGTATGACCTGCAAAAGAACAATATTAACCTCTACCTGTCCTCCTGCAGGGACTGTTGCCTGTGCAGAGCCTTCTTGTTTATTTGTTTCATCCTTTGCTTTTACTGTTACAGAGGTGGCAGGTATGGAAGGCATGGAGTAATGACCGGTGTTATCTGTTCTGGTATATAGGCTGGAACCTTCAACGCTGACATATACATTTACAACGGGGTTATTATTGTATGTTACTGTACCATAAATGGTACCTGTCCCTTCTGCTACAGTAACAGGCACTTCTACAGAATTTCCTCCGCTTGTTGCTTTTACAGAACCGGTACCTGCTTTTTTTGCTGTAAAGATACCATTTGAATCTATATTACCTATATCGCCATTTACAGACCATGTGATAGAAGGTATAACTATAGTTCCTTCATTGCCTGTACCATAGGCACTGAACTGGAATGTTCCTCCTATGCCGAGTGAAGATAGCAATTTTTCAGGTGTAATTTTTAAATCTTTGAACTGTGCAGGATTTGCATTCGGGTCTGCTACAGGTACATCCTGGCTTATAGATATATAGGACGGATGTTCTACTGTAAGTGTATTGATTCCTGCGGGGAGGCCTGTAATATAAAAACTCCCATCTGATTTTGTAGTGACCGATGTGCCTGCTATGGTTACCGTAGCATTGGAACCTGCCCCGTAACCTGCCGGAGGATTATTGGTATATAACATTATCATACCGGGATGTTTCCCTGTCTGGGAGCTTTCTATTTTTCCATCTCCTAAAAATGGAATAAACACAAAACCTCCCTGGGAACCGAATACTGAAGAAATAAGTGCTACTAAAGCACCACATCCATAGAAGGTGATTGAAATTGAACAGATAAAAAATAAGATTAGAGAAGGCAGAAGATACTTTTTCAGAAAAATTCCTCCTTTGTTATTTTTTTAGAGCTTATCCGGAAAATCATCAGAGCCCTTCCGTCGGATAGGCACTTATATGATCCTGAATAAAAGATTCTTTATATATTTTTTTAATTCCTTTATTTTTTTAATAAAAGTGAATAATAAAGAAAATTTATTTATCATTGATTTATTACGGCAACAGGTAAAAGAGGTTGGAACTGTACCTGGGAAAACTATAAATAGTGAGTAGTGAATAGTGATTTAATAAAACCTATTAACCACTCACCAACAGCCATGACCGATCTGGTTACAATGAAGAATGAGAATTTGTTTCTCCTGTTACGCATTAAAATTCTCATATAAATAATTTATAAATGGTTACGAATTTACCTGTCTCGGTAATTAGAATATGATTACCGTGAAAAAATTACAGTCCTATTCCATCCGGTAAAGGCGGGGTAATATTACAGGTTTTATTATCTTTTATTAATTCTTCAGCCTTTTCTATATAGGGAAACCATTTATTTTTTTTCTTTTCCTTATCTTTCCAGATTTTTTCTGCAATTTTTTTAGCCATGTCAAGTGATACTCTGGCTTTACTATTCATTCCTTTTAAACAATAATAGGAACCGAGGTATATATAAGCTTCCGGGAATTTTCTTTTTATCTGCGTGGCTTTAATTAAATTACTTTCTGTTTTTTTACCGAGATCTTCTATGAAATTACTGTCACTCGTTCCAATTCTATTCTCATATATATACCAGTGATAGCAGGTAACACCCATAAAAAAATAAGCGTCACTGCAATTTTTATTCTGTTTTATTGCTTCATCGAAAGATTTTATTGCGTTTTTGAAACTTATTTCAGCACCCTGATTTGCTTTTACCATTTTATTTATACCGTCAACCATTTCACCGGTACCCTGGGTAACTCTGCCTGTACTCATACTTTCTTTTATGATTCTGTCGCCGAGCCAGCAGCCGAATAATAGCATAATACCTATAACCGATACAGTTATAATTTTAAGTTTCTTCGCAGGTTTTTCTATTTGCTCTCCCATTTTTAAAAATTCTTCATCACTATAATCGTACCTGTTACCATGAGAAAAATCACTTTTTGTTTCTTTCATACAGTTACCTCCTTCGTGTGCTGATTTTACTAATATATTCTATTTGATTGAAAAATATCCTTCCATGTAATATTAAATCTTTAACCTTTATATAAGCAGGATATTTTGAAGGGATAAAAGAAATTTAGAGAGAAAATAAAGCATAATCTAAACAGGATTACTGACCTGTTGTTAATGATTTTTCTCTTTTTGATGAGAGTTTATAGTAATAATGCATGAAAATTATTTTGATTATTTAATAGAAGAAGTGTCAGTTTTTTCTCCCGGAAGAACCATTGATTCTCTTAAACGTCACTTCAGAGGCTATCCCTTTGACGAGAAATCGAAAGCAATTATATCAAAGGTTGCAGAAAAGAGACATATTACAGAAGAGAATAAACTGAAACTGGAAGAACTGAAAGAAAAACAGAAGAAAATCTCTGTTGTAAAAGAATTTAAAACAGGCCCTCTTTCACAGGAATTCCTGAAAAATACATCTACAAGACCTGTATTTATAATATGTTCAATAGTTATTTTTCTCCTGTCTTTTATTCTTTTAACAGGCTCTATCAGTCCTCTGAGTCTCCTGTTTTTTCTGGTAAACTCTTCTGCCAGTTTGATTACAGGTATATATATGTCAGGACGTAAGTCCCGCAGTGCCTATATTATTCTTTCTTTTATTACTTTTCTGATAAGCCTGATACTTTCATTTTATATGTTGCCTCATGATAATTACTGGAGGGCCCAGTTTGTTTCATGTGTTATTCCTTTTCTTTTATTTCCTGTTTCTTCGTTACTGGCAAGAAGTGTTTTTGAAGTTATAAAAACCATTTTAAAAATATTACATAGAATGGAAATGACAGCAAAAAAGAAAAGAAATCTTAAGAAAAGCAGGGATTTGAAGGAAAAGAGAAAAGAAATAGAAAAAAAAGTTCACATAATAGACAGGGAAATCAAAGAGATTCACAATAAATTAACTGATAAACAGATGGATTTTCTGAGAAATCTGGCAGAAACACATCAACATATATTTTTTCCCTTCAGTGAAATAGAAACAGCATATGATCTGCTTCATGGCAATCTTATTATAGCCATAGGAGATTACAGTAAAGGCCTGGAGTTAATAAAAAAACATCTTTCCGGAACTATAGAAAAATTTCCTGCCTTTTATTTCTGGCAGGGTGTAATAGAAACAGAAGATGGTCTGTTTGATAAAGCTTTTTTATCTTTTAACAGGTGTATAAGTTTACTGCCACAATCAGTAGATTCTTATCTGAGCCTGGGTTTTACCTGTATTAAAAATAAAAATCTCGACCTTCTTGAAGGTATGATGAAAACAGAACCGCTCTTTTCCCTTGATAATCCGGAGAAGTTTTTTCTGAAGGGATTGCTTCTGTTTTTACAGGAAAACCCGGATAGAGCGGAACTGGAACTGCAGAAATCCCTTTCCCTTAATCCGGAAAACAATACGGTAAAAATAATTTTACTATTTCTTTTTCTTAAAACAAAACAGCACAAAAAACTTATTGCTATGATAAAAAATATGAAAGATAATTATATTCTCTGTGAAATGTTTATGGGAGTGGCTGAATATAATCAGAAAAATTATAAACACGCTGTAAATCATTTTAATAATGTCCTTTGCCATGATGATGAACATATTGAAGCCCTGTGTTTCCGGGAGCTTTCTAAAGCATATATCAAAACCTGGTCTATCTTTAAAGAAAAAAACATGGCCCAGAAGTTTATTTCACGGTTATCAGGTGATATAGAACATTATTCTATAGTTTGTTATACTATAGGTAAATTGTATCACATAGAAGGTTATAATAAAGAAGCTCTGTATTATCTGGAAAAAGCATATAAAATAGAACCGGAACACAGTCTTATACTGGGAGACCTGGCGAGATTCTACTTGAATTCACCTTCTGAAAACCTTCTGGCTATAGAAGTGCTCTTAAAAGCCATACCTTTACTGGAAGGGAAAAAGAGAATTTTAAAGAGACTTCTTACGTTCCTCCTTATTCAGTCCGACATACCTGACTCCATAATAAAACTTCTGGAAGAACAGTATTTTAAGAATATCAATTATGATCCTCTTCTTGTACAGTTACTTGCAAAATACCATCTGAAGAGAAATACTATGAGTGAAAAGGCTACAGAAATATATTTAAAAGCGACAGAAATTAACTGTATCGATGAAAAATCGAAAAGTTCTGCAGTCAGGCTTATTGCATGGAATGATGCTGAAACAGGTAAGCCTGAAGAGACAAGAACAGAGCTGTATAAAAATCTGCTTGCTCTGTACCCTGATGATGAAAGAATAATGTTTTTAAATTCTTCTATAATTTTTAGAAGTAAGAATATGGTAGAAGAAAATCCGGAACTCTTTAAAAATTTGCTTCAAAAAAAATATATGTCTTCCAGATTCTGGGATATCTTTGATTTGAACAGGGATTTTATCCTTATTTCTGTTGTAACATATTTTCATCGCCATAAAATCTATAATGATGAGACTATGACGTTAATACAGGAGTCTTTTGACAGGTTTTCGAGAGATAGACATGTATTGCTCGCTTTCGGAGAAGCAAGTGAACACCTGGGAGCTACAGGTGAAAAATCTCTGAGAGCCTATAAATCGATTTATAGAGAAGAGCCTGATAATATAGAAAACCTTGTTGCTCTTGGCAGGGCTTATCTTGCATGTAATGAAATTCATGCAGATACGATAAATGTTCTGGAACAGATATTTACGAAAGGTCTTTGCTGGGATGAAGCCATCAAGGTAATGACTGATTATTATCTAAAAAAAATGGCAGACGGTAATCTTACAAAAAATATTATAGTCCTCTCCGTATGGGGTCATTATACGAAAATAGTTCCGAAAGACTATAAAGTCAGGTTTTATATAGCAGAAGAGTTTTTTGCTCAGAAAGAATATATCCATGCCTGTGAGGAATATGAAGAAGTTGTATCGGCCTGTCCCTCTCACAGAGATGCTCTGTTTCGTCTCGGAGAATGTTATATTGAAATGGGTAACATAGAAAAATCCATAGAAACATTCAAAAAGATATTGAATATAAAAAGAGATGACATGGCGGTCCTGGAAAAACTCGGCAATCTCTATCTAGATGTTTATAAAAACGGAGAAGAAGCTATCTTTTATTACGAGAAAGCCCATGAAGGAGACAGGAAAAATATTGAATATCTTAAAATATTGCTTGATCTCTATAAGAAAAAAAGTGATCCCCCTAATATGATAAGGATTCAGGAGAAGATAACATCCCTTGAGAGAACGGGAAAAAATCTTGCGACACTCGGGAATTTTTATTTAAAAACCAACAGGATTAAAGAAGGTATTTCCTGTCTCGGGGAAGCAATAAAAAAAGAATTTCATGCAGATGGAAAAGTTCATCTTATGCTTGCAGAAGCAAAATACTTTATGTTAAACGATCGTTCCCAGAGAAGAGACTGGGCGGAACTTACAGATATTCTCTCTGAAGCGATAAAACTTGGATGCAGGGATAAAAAGATCTATGAAATAAGATATCAGGTCTATCTTAAAATCGGCGATAAAAAGAAGGCAGCAGAAGACAGAAAAATTTTTGCTCCCGATGATCTGGATAATCTCTATCAGCTTGCAGTGGAGCATGAAGCTAAAGAGGATATAAACAGTGTAAAAGAAAATTTAATGCAGATTTACCGGCGTGATAAGGATTTTCTCGATGTTTCTCTGAAACTGGCACGAATCTATGCGGAAGAAGGTACCTTTGATAAAAAGCATATAGATATTATTCTACACAGTTTTTATAACAGAACAAGCCAGTTTCTTCATAATGATGAAGATAACAGAATGATTGACCATATACATAATTATTTTAAGGCCAACCATTTATTTCTCGAAGAAATAGAGTTTCTTAAAAGCCTTTTTCTTCTTGAACATCCCTATAATAAAGGAAAATTAAAAGGATGGATTGCCATTGCTTTCCTGGAACTGAATAACCTGTCTGAAGCCTATGAAATAGTGAATGAAATCGATATAAACCTTGATAGAGATACACTTCTTGATGCAAATATGAGACTTGCAGAAGAACTTTTATTCAAGGAACAGTTTACAGAAGCAGAAACTATTCTTGAAAAAATCTATCTTACAGATCCTGCTTTTAAAAATTCAGGTTCTCTTCTTGAAAACCTGAGACATGAAAGACTGGGAAGATTTGCTCTTCTGGAGCCAATAGGTTCGGGAGCCAACGCCACTGTATATAAAGCTTTTGACCTTGTTACGAGAAATTATGTGGCACTTAAATGTCTCCATAATGATCTTGACAGTGACAGAGAAGCTATTAATAATTTCAAAAAAGAGTATGAAATATTATCGGAGCTTATTCATCCCGGTATAGCAAAGGTTATTCCAGGAAGTTTCAGAGAGAAATTTTTCGCCATAGAACTTCTGGATAAAACCCTCTCTCTTGTTCTGGAGAAAAATAAAGATGGTCTGGAATTAAATGAATTTTTTCATATTGTTACTCAGATAGTGGAAGCCCTTCATTATATGCACAGCAAAAATATAATATACCATGACCTTGCCCCTGATAATGTTATGTTCGCAGGAAATATAGTCAAATTCTGCGACCTTGGAGGAGCAAAAAGATTTGATCTTAAATCAAGACAGACTATAGTGGGAAGTACGGAAAAACATTATTTATATGCTTCTCCAGAACAGTGCAGGCATGAATTTGATTCTTCCGTAAAGGTGGATCACAGAAGTGATATATACAGCCTGGGAGTTCTTATGTATCATATGATCTGCGGAATCCCTCCTTTCATAGGCCCCGATCAGGCTCTTTTATCAGCCCATCAACATTCTGTACCATCTCCTCTTCTTCTTCAGAAGGATAATATACCCAGACAGCTTGTGTCTATTATTCTGAAGGCTCTGGAAAAAGATCCTGACAGAAGACATCAGTCCATGGAAGAACTCCTTCAGGAACTCATGCAGACTCCGAGATGGTAATTTTTGTATTTTTTTTATACTTTTATATATTGTCAGCACTAAATTCTCTTTTGAACTTACCTCTGTAAATATTGACACAGTTTTGATGTAATGTTAAAATATATTAATTGCCGTACATTTTACTGGCATAAGCATAACCATGTAATAAACTTTTTGGACCCGTTACGTATGGCGAGAGGAACAAATTTTCATACTCAGGACTGTAAGAAAAATAACTCCGGCAAATTGTTGGAACAATAAGTATCGTCGCGTCACGATATAAATTATAACTATGATGTAATTATTTTCAGACAGTTCCTTATTAACGTAACAGGTAAATTGGTACCCAAAAAATATGGAACACGCTCCTGTCCCTGTCCGGGCTCTGTAGGAAAAGATATGCCGTATTAAAAGAGAGTTATAAATTA